>DASZXM010000311.1:0-2783 GCA_035546415.1 Pseudonocardiaceae bacterium | reverse complement strand
CACCCTGCCGCGCAACAGGATTCGGCTGGGCGCGCGCAGGGCGCCCAGGTCGGTTCTGGGGTCGGTCGGGTAGCCGATCACGTCCGCGGGCGCACCGTCGACCAGGCCCTGCCAGCCCAGCCACTCCCTGGCCTGCCAGGATGCCGCGCCAATCGCCGCCGTCGGGGTCATGCCGGCGCCGGCCAGTGCCGCGATCTCGTCCGCGATGCGGCCGTGGACGATGCCGCCGCCCGCGTCCGTGCCCGCGTACACCGGCACGCCCGCCTCGATCGCGGCTGCCACCGTCTCCCGCGCCCGCGCGTGCAACGCCCGCATGTGTTTGGCGTACACCGGGTACTTGCCGGCCGAGTCCGCGATGTCCGGGAACGTGTCGATGTTGATCAACGTGGGCACCAGGGCCGTGCCGCGGTCGGCCATGTCGGCGATCGTGTCCGGTGTGAGGCCCGTGCCGTGTTCGATGCAGTCGATGCCGGCGTTGATCAGGCCGGGGAGCGCGTCCTCGCCGAACACGTGGGCCGTCACCTTCGCGCCGAGCCGATGGGCGACCCCGATCGCCTCCGCCAGCACGTCGTCCGGCCACACCGGGGCCAGATCACCCGCCGACCGGTCGATCCAGTCGCCGATCAGCTTCACCCAGCCGTCGCCGTTTGCGGCCTGCTCCGCCACCGCCGCCGGCAGGTCCGCCACCTCCAAACCGACGCCGCGGATGTAGCGCTTCGGCTTCGTCAGGTGACGGCCCGCCCGCACGATCCGGGGCAGGTCCAGCCTGGCCTGCAGCGGCGTCGTGTCGATCGGGGAGCCGCAGTCCCGGATCAGCAGGGTGCCGGCGTCGCGGTCGGTGGTCGCCTGGTCGGCGGCCTCGTCCAACGACACGGCACCCTCCGGGCCGAGGCCGACGTGACAGTGCGCGTCGACCAGGCCGGGCACCAGGAAACCGCCGTCGAACACCGTCGTCGCGTTCGGCACCTCCGCCGTGCGGACGCGGCCGTTGACCACCCACAGGTCACGCGGCTCGTCCGCCGGCAGGACGACACCGCGCAGGTGCAGGGCGGTCACTTCTTCTTTTTGTTGCCGAAATTGAGCTTCGACGGGTCGAAGCCGGCCGGCAGCTGGTCGAGTCCGGCGAGGCCGGGCGGCAGCTCGTTGAGGCCCTGCGGCATCGCCGACAGGTCGGGCATGCCGGCCGGGAAACCGCCGGGCAGGCCGCCGCGCACCTTCGGCGGTGTCGGACCGCGCCCCTTGCCCTTCTTGCCCTTGCGACCCTTCTTCGTGGCCTTCGTGGCACGACTGCCGGGCAGGCCGAACCGGCCGGCCATCTGCTGCATCATCTTGCGGGCCTCGAAGAACTTGTTGACCAGGTCGTTGATCTCCCGGACCTCGACACCCGAGCCGCGTGCGATGCGCTGCCGGCGCGACGCGTTGATGATCTTCGGGTCGGCCCGCTCGGCGGGTGTCATACCGCGGATGATCGCCTGCACCCGGTCCAGGCTCTTCTCGTCGAACTGGTCGAGCTGGTCCTTGATCTGGCCGGCGCCCGGGAGCATGCCCAGCAGGTTCGCGATCGGGCCCATCCGGCGGACCGCGACCATCTGCTGCAGGAAGTCCTCCAGGGTCAGGTCGCCGGAGCCGATCTTGGCGGCCGTCTCCTCGGCCTGCTTGGCGTCCATCGCCTGCTCGGCCTGCTCGATCAGGGTGAGCACGTCACCCATGCCGAGGATCCGGCTGGCCATCCGGTCGGGGTGGAAGACGTCGAAGTCCTCCAGCTTCTCCCCGTTGGACGCGAACATGATCGGCTGGCCGGTGATCTGCCGGACGCTCAGCGCGGCACCACCGCGGGCGTCACCGTCCAGCTTGGTGAGCACGACGCCGCTGAAGCCGACGCCGTCCCGGAACGCCTCCGCCGTGTTCACGGCGTCCTGGCCGATCATGGCGTCGACCACGAACAGCACCTCGTCCGGGCGGACGGCGTCCCGGATGTCCACGGCCTGCTGCATCATCTCCGCGTCGACGCCCAGCCGGCCGGCCGTGTCGACGATGACGATGTCGTGCAGGGCGTGTTTGGCCTCGTCGACGCCGCGCCGCGACACGTCGACCGGGTCGCCGACGCCGTTGCCCGGCTCCGGCGCGAACACCGGCACACCGGCCCGTTCGCCCACCACCTGCAGCTGGGTGACGGCGTTGGGCCGCTGGAGGTCGGCGGCGACCAGCAGTGGGGTGTGACCCTGGCCACGCAGCCACCGGGCGAGCTTGCCGGCCAGCGTCGTCTTACCGGAACCCTGCAGGCCGGCGAGCATGATCACGGTCGGCGGGTTCTTGGCCAGGTTCAGTCGGCGGGTCTCGCCGCCGAGGACGCCGATCAGCTCCTCGTTGACGATCTTGAGGACCTGCTGGGCCGGGTTCAGGGCCTGCGAGACCTCGTGGCCTTTCGCCCGTTCCTTGATGCCGGCGATGAACGAGCGCACAACGGGCAGCGCGACGTCGGCTTCCAGCAGGGCGATCCGGATCTCGCGCGCGGTCGCGTCGATGTCCGCGTCGGTGAGCCGGCCCTTGCCGCGCAGGTTCGCGAGGACTGACGTGAGCCGGTCGGAAAGGGTGTCGAACACGGGGGCGGCACTCCAGCGGGTCGATTTCGGTGGTCTGGTTCGAGAGTCCAGCCATCAGCCAGATTAGCCGCTCGCCTCGGAGCACCGGACGGGACGCGGAAAAGGCACGGGCCCGGTGGGATGCCATTCCCCCGGGAAGAGGCATCCCACC
This sequence comes from Pseudonocardiaceae bacterium, assembly GCA_035546415.1. Lineage (GTDB taxonomy): Bacteria > Actinomycetota > Actinomycetes > Mycobacteriales > Pseudonocardiaceae > DATEPR01. The sequence continues at coordinate 29 of DASZXM010000311.1, read as the reverse complement.
GGGCCTGCAGAAGCACCCGGAGTCGAGTT
>DASZXM010000310.1:0-3988 GCA_035546415.1 Pseudonocardiaceae bacterium | reverse complement strand
CTACTCCGACCCGGAGTGGGATCGGGCGGTGGCGTGCGCGGCCGGGCTGGAAGCACCCGGAGCCGCGGTCGAGCAGCCCGCGGTGTTCCGCCTGCCCGGCCGGGCGGTGTGACCGGCCGACGGCGTGCTCAGCCGACCAGTTCGGCGCGCAGCAGCGCGTCGGCGGTCGCGGTGTGGCCGGCCTCCGCCAGCAGACCGGCCGGGGCCAGGACGTACCGGGTGTCGACGACGATCTCGGCGTGCTTGAGGACCGGGCGCAGCAGCGGGTCGCCGGTGAGCGACGCCGTGATCCCGGCCAGGTGCGTGGTGTGCCGGAAGACGCCACCGGACAGCACGAGCAGGCCGGCGCCGTGCGGGCCGAGGCGGCCGTCGATCAGGCGCAGGTGCCGGCGGATCGCGAGGATCGCGGCCAGCGCGGCCAGGCGCGCGTCCGTCGGGTCGGCCGGGTCGGCGGGCACGAAGTCGACGTGCTCGGCGCGGAAGCGGGCCGCGTCGGCCAGCCCGGACACGTCCAGGCGTTCGGCCGCCGCCTCGGCGACCACCCCCGGCGCCGACCAGCGCATACCGATGTCGCCCTCGACGGTGCGGCGGTCCGGGGGCAACGCGACGGCGTGCGTCTCCCGGCCGTCCTCGGCGGACACGGCCGAGTAGACGTCGGTGGTGGCGCCGCCGACGTCGACCACCAGGACGGCCTCCCGGGTGTCCAGCCGCGCGGCGAGCCTGCCGACCCCGGTCAGCACGGCCTCCGGCGTGACCGCCCGGACCAGCCTGCGGAACCGCGGCCCCCGGGACAGGCGCTTGCCGCCGATCACGTGGTCCAGGAACACGTCGCGGATCGCGGCCCGAGCCGGTCCGGGGGCCAGCTCGCCGACGTCCGGCAGAACGTTGTCGGTGACGACGACCGTCCGGCGGGTGCCCAACAGCAGGGTCAGGGCCTCCTCGCGGACGGCCGTGTTGCCGGCCAGCACGATCGGGCACGCGATCCGGTTGACGGCGAGCCGGTGGGCGTTGTGCAGCAGGACCTTCGTGTCGCCGCCGTCGGTGCCGCCGGCCAGCAGCACGACGTCCGGGCGTGCGGCCCGCAGCGCGCGCACACCGGCACCGTCCAACTCGCCCGAGGACACGTGCACGACCTTGGCGCCGGCCGACAGCGCGACCCGGTAGGCGGCCTCGGCACTGACCAGCCGCTCCTGCCCGACGACGGCCAGCCGCAGGCCACCGCCCGCCGACGAGCACGCCAACACCTCGGCGTCCGCGCCGCCGACCGCGTCGGTGACGGCCGCGACGCCGTCGAGCACCTCCGGCGGTGTCGTCGGGTGCTGTGCGGTGGCCAGAACGTCACCGGTCGACGCGACGAGTGCCGCTTTCGTCCACGTCGACCCGACGTCCAGGCACAGGAACCCGGTCAGGAGCCCGACCAGGAGCCCTCGACGACCGGGCTGCGGTCGCGCAGGGGCTCCCACCACGCGCGGTTGTCCGCGTACCAGCGGATCGTGTCGCGGACACCGTTGTCGAAGTCGATCAGCGGCGCCCAGCCCAGCTCACGCCGGATCTTCGTGGAATCCAGCAGGTAGCGGCGGTCGTGGCCGGGCCGGTCCGGAACCTCCTGCTTGAGCGAGTCGGGCAGGTTCAGCTCGTCCAGCACCAGGTTCGCGATCTGCTCGACGCTCGCCTCGACACCCGTACCCACGTGGTATGTCTCGCCGACGACACCGCGGTCCAGGATCGCCTCGATCGCACGGCAGTGGTCGGACGCGTGAATCCACTCGCGACGGTTGTCCTTGGACTTGTAGACCGGCAGCGACACGCCGTCCAACGCGTGCGTCGTGAACAGCGGCAGCACCTTCTCCGGGAACTGGTGCGAGCCGTAGTTGTTGGCGCAGTTGGAGATCGTGATCGGCAGGTGGTACGTCTCGTGGTACGCGCGGACCGCGTGGTCGGCGCCCGCCTTGCTGGCGTTGTACGGCGTGCGCGGCGCGTACGGGCTCTCCTCGGTGAACGCCGTCTCCGCGTCCAGCGGCAGGTCGCCGTACACCTCGCAGGTGGACACGTGGTGGAACCGGGCGACGCCGACCTGGCGCGCGGCCTCCAGCAGGCCCTGCGTACCCAGCACGTTGGTGCGGAAGAACCGGCCCGGGTCCAGGACGGCGAGGCTGTTGTGCGACTCGGCGGCGAAGTTCACGATGACGTCCACACCGTGGGTACGCAGCGTCTCCTCGACCGTCGGCTGGTCGCCGATGTCCGCGTGCACGAAGGTGATCGCGTCCCGAACCTCGGTGAGGTTGGTCTCGGTGCCCGCGTAGGTCAACGCGTCCAGCGCGACCACCGTGTCGTCCGGGTGGTCGGCCACCCACTGGCGGACGAAGTGCGAACCGATGAAGCCAGCGGCGCCGGTCACCAAGAGCGTCGTCATGGGAACGACGCTACCGGGCGACGGGCCGCCGTGCCGACGCGGTCCCGCGCGTCACACCCGGTTACGGTCCAGATCCGGTTCGAGGTAGATCAACCGGGCAGACGGCACTTTCGCCCGTACTCGGGCCTCCGCGTCGTCGATCGCCCGCGCCACCTGGCGCAGCGGCAACTCCGGCACCAGCGCGATCTTCGCGGCGACCAACAGCTCGTCCGGCCCCAGGTACTCGGTGCGGATGTGGATCACGCGCTCCACGTCGCCCATGGTCAGCTCGCCGACGATCCGGTCGAGCAGATCCTGGGTGACGCCCTCGCCGATCAACAGGCTGGACATCTCGATGATCAGGATGACGGCGAACACACCCAGCAGCGTGCCGATCGCGATCGTGCCGATGCCGTCCCACACCGGATCGCCGGTCAGCTCGGACAACCCCACGCCCAGCAGCGCGAACACCAGGCCGATCAGCGCGCCGGTGTCCTCGGCCAGCACGACCGGCAGCTCCGGCGTCTTCGAGTCCCGGATGTAGCGCCACCACGTCGCCTCGCCCTTGAGGTGCTTCGCCTCGCCGATCGCGGTGCGGAAACTGAACCCCTCAAGACCGGCCGCGAGCACCAGGATGATCACGGCGACCAGCGGATCGTCCAGCGGGTGCGGGTCGATGACCTTGTGCACGCCCTCGTACACGGCGAACGCGGCACCCAGCGTGAACAGCAGCAGTGCCACGACGAACGCGTAGAAGTAGCGCACCCGGCCGAACCCGAACGGGTGCTCGCTCGTGGCGTCCTTCTGCGACCGGCGCCGCCCGAGCAGCAACAACCCCTGGTTGGTCGTGTCGGCCAGCGAGTGCACCGACTCGGCCAGCATCGAGGACGACCCCGTGACCAGGAATCCGACGAACTTGGCGACCGCGATGCCCGCGTTCGCCCCCAGCGCCGCGAGGACCGCCCTCGTACCACCGTCAGCGGACATGATCGAACCCTAGCTTGACGAACTCACCGGCGTACGTCCGACCGCATAACCGCCTACTTGCCGTAGTGGTACCGGCATGCCGCGATCCGTATCTCGTCCTCCTCGATCCGGTAGACGAGTCGATGTTCGTCGTTGATCCGCCGTGACCAGTAGCCGTGGAATCCGTGCTTCAGCGGCTCCGGCTTGCCGACGCCCGCATTGCCGTTGCGGCGGATGTCCTTGATCAGGTCGTTGATCCGCTTCATGATCTTGCGATCCTGCGCCCGCCACCAGAGGTAGTCCTCCCAGGCGAGTTCATCCCAGACGAGGATCATTCGACGATGTCTCGCCGAAGCCCGTGGCCCGCTTCGAGTCGCTCGATCGCGGTCACGAGACGACGGGCGTTCTCCGGGCTGCGCAGCAGGTAGGCGGTTTCCTTCAACGACTGGTAGTCGTCCAACGACACGATCACCACGGGTTCGTGTCCCGCGCGGGTGATCACCACTTCCTCATGGTCGTTGGCCACCGCGTCCAAGGTCTCGGCATAGTGCGCCCGAGACTCCGAATAACTTACGGTCCTCATGACCCCACCTCCCACGTACAGAATACTGTACGTGTAGGCGAGAGGCT
>DASZXM010000309.1:0-8606 GCA_035546415.1 Pseudonocardiaceae bacterium | reverse complement strand
GAACCGGCGTGGCCAGTGGCTCGCCGCGTCCGCGGGCGTCGTCGCCGCGCACGCCGCGTCCATCGCCGTGAAACGGGTGGTCCGCAGGCCGCGGCCGGCGGACCCGGCCGTCAAGGTGCTGGTCGGCACGCCCAGCAGGCTGAGCTTCCCGTCGTCGCACGCGGCGTCCACCACGGCCGCCGCCGTGCTCTACGGGGGCCTCACCGCCCAGCCGGCCGCCGCTTCCGTCGTGCCGCCGATGCTGGTGTCCCGCATGGTGTTGGGTGTGCACTATCCGACCGACGTACTGGCCGGCTCGGCGCTGGGCGCCGCGGTCGGCGGCGCCGTCCTGCGCTGGCTGCGGAGGCGCGGGACATGACCGACGTCAAGCCGGTCGCACCGGCCGGTGAGCAGCGGCCCGGCGTGGTCCGGACGGTCCGTGGCCTGGTGCGGACCGCTCGACCCCGGCAGTGGCTGAAGAACGTCCTGGTGTTCGCCGCGCCGTTCACGGCCGCCGAGGTCGGCCACCTGCCGGTGCTGCGTGCCGCGCTCATCGCGTTCGTCGCGTTCTGCCTGGCCGCGTCCGCGATCTACCTGGTCAACGACGCGAAGGACGTGGAGGCCGACCGCGCCCACCCGACCAAGCGCAACCGGCCGATCGCCGCGGGCATCGTGCCCGTCCCGTTGGCCATCGGGACCGGCGTGGTGCTGCTGCTGGCCGCGCTGGGCGTGTCGCTGGTGCAGAACTACCAGCAGCTGATCGTCATCGCCGTGTACGAGGCGGTGCAACTGGGCTACTGCTTCGGCCTGAAGCACGAACCGGTCATCGACCTGTGCATCGTCGCGTCCGGCTTCCTGCTGCGCTCCATCGCCGGCGGTGTCGCCGCCAACATTCCGCTGTCCCAGTGGTTCCTGCTGGCGACCGCGTTCGGCTCGCTGTTCATGGTCGCCGGCAAGCGGTACGCCGAGATCCAGCTGTACGAGGAGACCGGCGCGGAGATCCGCGCGTCGCTGCGCAAGTACTCGGCCAGCTACCTGCGGTTCGTCTGGGCCACGTCGGTGGCCGTGGTGATCGCCACGTACGGCCAGTGGGCGTTCCAGTTGCACGAGCAGACCCGGTCGGTGTGGTCGGAGATCTCCATCGTGCCGTTCGTCATCGCCCTGCTGCGCTACGCCGTCGACGTCGACAGCGGCAAGGCGGGCGAACCCGAGGAGATCGTGCTCCACGATCGTGTCCTGCAGGTACTCGGTGTCGCCTGGGTCGTCACACTCGCTTTAGCGTTCTACAGCTAAGAATTCATGTGTGACAGTTGAGACGGCCATCGATCCCGTGAGCCCGCCGCCGGAACAGCGGCTCGCCGTGGGTGCCTGGCTGCCCCCTGCCGGGGCGGCGCTCATCGCCGCCGTCGTGTTCACGTTCGCCCGTCGCACGCTCGTCGACGACGCGTACATCACCCTCGACTACGCCCGCAACCTGGCGTTCCACCTGCACTGGGGCCTGATCCAGGCGGTCACCGCGAACACCGCGACCTCCCCGCTGCACGTGCTGCTGCTCGGGGTGCTGACCCTGGTGACCCGGCGGCCGGTGCTGGCGCTGGGCATCCTCTACGTACTGTCCTCGGTGGCTCTGGAGGTCGGGCTGCGGCGCGCCGCGCGGTCGGCGGGCCTGCCCGGCTGGATCGGTCTGCTCGCCGTCGGCCTGACGGCCGTCAACCCGCTGCTCATCTCGTCCATCGGCCTGGAGATCGCGCTGGGCGGCGGCCTGATCGCACTGCTGTTCGCGGTCGGCACGCAACGCCGGCCCTGGCTGTTCGGCGTGCTGTCCGGCCTGCTCGTGCTGGTGCGGCCGGACCTGCTGATCGTCGCATTGGTCGTGTTCGGGGTGCGGCCGGACCGGTGGCACGGCTGGTGGCGGAGCGTGCTCGCGTGCGTCGCGGTGGTCCTGCCCTGGTACCTGTGGAGCTGGATCGCGCTGGGTTCGGCGCTGCCGGACACGCTGCTGCTCAAGCTCTACCAGGGCGGGTGGGCCGGCCACCGGTTCGGCACCGGCCCGGTGCTGTACGAGACGGACTACCCGAGCGCCACGGTCCTGGCGTTCCTGCCGGCCGCGCTCGGCGCGTTCGCCGCCCTGTGCTGGCTGGTGGTCCGCGTGGCCCGGCCGACCGACCGGCTGCGGCGGCTGGACCGGTTCGCCGCGCTGCCGGTGGCCGGCGTGCTGCACTACCTGGCCTACACGGTCCTCTCCGTGCCGCCGTACCACTGGTACTACGGCACCAGCATCCTGTGCTGCACGGCGTACCTGGCCGCCGTGGCCGGCGCCGCGTTCGGGCCTGCCGAGTCACCGCTGGCCGCGCGCCTGCCCGCGTTCGGCGGCGCCACGCTGGTCGCCGCGATCGTCGTGGCGTCGGTGGTGAACTACGCCGGTGCCGGCCTGCCCCGGTCGGACGCGCAGTTCAGCACGAACTGGGCGTCCTCGGCGCAGTACGCCGTGATCGGCACGGACGTGCGTCGCCTGGCCGGGAACCGGCCCGTCGAGATCCCCGGCGAACTGGGCGCCATCGCCTACTTCTGCGACTGCGAGATGCTGAACGTCTTCTCCGATCGTGGCCTGGTGGTCCAAACGCTGCCGTTCTGGCTGCACCACGGCAGCACGCTCACCCGCCTGCTGCTGCGCTGGAACTTCCATTTCCTCAACCGGGCGCAGCGTCCGGTCGCGCCGCGGCTGCTGCTCACGTACTCGTCCGCACCGCCCGCGCGTGCCCTGGGCACCTGGCGGGTCAGTTCACCGTGGACCGACCGGCCCGGCCACTGGCACTACGTGGCGTTGCTGCCCCACGCCTAGCTAGACCGGCAGCCGCCGGAAGACCGCCCTGGGCAGGTGCCGCAGCACGACCATGACCCAGCGCAGCGCACCCGGCGCCCACGCCTGCTCGCGGCGGCTGCGGACCGCGTCCACGACGATCGCCGCGACCTGCTCGGGCGTCTGGGACAGCGGAGCCGCCCGCAGGCCCTCGGTCATCCGGGAGTGCACGAAACCGGGCCGGATCACCGACACGGCGATCCCGGCGGGCCGCAGCGCCTCGGTCAGTCCGGTGTAGAAGGCGTCCAGGCCGGCCTTGGTCGACCCGTACACGAAGTTGGACCTGCGCGGGCGCTCACCGGCGACCGACGACAGCGCCACCAGCGACCCGTGGCCCTGGCGGCGCAGCCGGTCGGCCAGGGCGACACCGGTCGTGACGGCGCCGACGTAGTTCACCTCGGCCAGTTCGCGGGCTGCCTCAGCGTCGGTCCACGCGGCCTCCTGGTCGCCCAGTACGCCGAACGCGACCACGGTCACGTCGATGTCGCCGTCGGCGAACGCCTTCTCGATCACCTCGGAGTGCGTCTCCGGGCGGCGCGCGTCGAACGGCAGCACCGTCACCGTGCTGCCGTTGGCGCGCAGCTTCTCGGCGGCCGCGTCGATCCGCGGCCCGGGACGGCCGGCCAGGATCACCCGCAGCGGACGCGCCTTCGCAAACGATTGCGCGACCGCGAGGCCGATCTCGGACGTGCCGCCCAACAGCAGCAGGGACTGGGGGTTGCCAACGGCGTCGATCACAGGGCCAGCCTTCGGGACATGTCGGAGGAGAAGACACCCTTCGGGTCGACGGCGGCGCGTACCTTCCGCCACTCGTCGATCCTCGGGTACATGCGCTGCAGGGTCTCCGGCGTGGTGCGGGACTCCTTCGCCAGGTACAGCCGGCCGCCCGCGTCCAGCACCAGGGCGTCCAGCCGCTCGCACAGTTCGTGCAGCCCGGACCGGACCGGGAAGTCGACGCACAGCGTCCACCCGGGCGTCGGGAACGACAGCGGCGCGCGGTTGCCGGCGCCGAACCGCTTCAGCACGTTCAGCGCGGACACGTGCCCGGAGCCGGCGATCATCCGCACCGACTCGCGGATCGCGTCCTCGGCGCCGAACGGCACGACGAACTGGTACTGCAGGAACCCGTGCGGTCCGTACACCCGGTTCCAGTTGCCCGCGATGTCCAGCGGATGCAGGAACTGGGTGATGTTCTGCACGGCGCCCCGCTTCGTGGGCGACTTGCGGTACCAGAGTTCGGAGAAGATCTTCGCGGTGACCCGGTTGAGCATGCCCGGCGGGAACACGTCCGGCACGGTCAACAGCTGCGGCGCGTCGAACTTCAGCGGGTCGGACCGCCGCTTCGCCGGCAGGTCCTCGACCGTCGCGTGGTTGGCCCTGGTGAGGATGCCGCGCCCGAGGTGCCGGCCGGTGGTCACCGCGTCGAACCAGGACACCGACTCGACGTAGTCCTCGTCCCGCACGGACTGGCGGGCCATCAGGTCGTCCAGGTTGTCGATCTGCTCGGTGTCCACCAGGAAGTAGGCGGTCTCCACGCGGTTGACGTGCAGCGTCGCACCGAGCACGACACCCGTCAGGCCCATGCCGCCGACGGTCGCCCAGAACAGTTCGGCGTCCGGGCCGTCCGGGGTCAGCGTGCGGATCTCGCCGTCGGCCGTGGCCAGGTCCAGCGACAGCACGTGGTTGCCGAAGCTGCCCTCGACGTGGTGCGCCTTGCCGTGGATGTCCGACCCGATCGCGCCGCCCACCGTGACCTGCCGGGTGCCGGGCAGCACCGGCAGCCACAGGCCGTGCGGCAACAGCGCCCGCATCAACGTGTCCAGACTCACACCGGCGTCCACGGTCACCGTGGCGGCCGTGACGTCCACGTCGTGGATCTGGTCCAGCCCGGTCATGTCGATGACGGTGCCGCCGGAGTTCTGTGCCGGGTCACCGTAGGACCGGCCCAGCCCTCTGGCCAGTACACCGCGCTGCCCGGCCGACCGGATCGCGTCGACGACGTCCGCCCGACCGGTGGGTGTGACGACCCGCGCCACCGACGGCGACGTGCGGCCCCAGCCGGTCAGCAGCCGCTGTCCCTGTTCCCGCTCCACCGGCCCGAGGATATCGGGTGGTCGCGTCGCGGTTGCGCCAGCCGCCGAGAGCCGGATAACGGCCCCACCTAGAATTTCGATGGAAATACACGAGACGAACGAATCTGACGCCGAGCCGACGGGCGTGGGGGAAAGGTGACGGCATGGCATCCGTGCAGGCGACGCCGGAGCGCCGTGGCGTCGTCGACCAGGCGATTCGGTTCGTCGTGTTCGGAGTGCTGTCCGCGGGCGTCGACTTCGGCGTCTATCAGCTCTTCCTGCATGTCGGCACGTGGGCCGACGTCGCGAAGGCGATCAGCTTCATCTGCGGCACCATCACGGCCTATGCCCTGAATCGCCGGTGGACCTTCGACTCGGCGGGCGGTGCCGCTCCCGCCGCCCGGTTCGCCGCGCTCTACACGGTCACGTTCTTCGTCAACGTCGGCGTCAACGCCCTCGGCCTGTACGTGCTGTCCGGCCACCGCTGGACCGTGCCGGTCGCCTGGGTGATCGCGCAGGGCACGGCGACCGTGATCAACTTCGTGATGTTGCGCTTGGTGGTTTTCCGGGACACCGCGCCCGCGGTGTCCGACCCCATCCGATTCGGACCAGCGGAGGACTGACGGCTCATGGCCGGTACCCGACCCGTTCCCGGAGAGCAGCTGACGGTGCCGGGCACCGACGGCGACCCCGCGGCCGCGCAGCACGCCGAACGGCTGCGCAGGCGCCCGGCCGACCAGCTGCTCGCCGCGCGCGGGCTGTTCGCCGGCCCGACCGTGCAGGTCCCCGTCGACCTCTACGCGAAGGTGCCGCACGGTGCCGCCGACCGCGAGCGGCACACGCTGGCACTGCGGCCGCACACCAAGGTCAGCACCAACACGTACTTCGGTCGCTTCCCGGCCGCCTACTGGCAGCGGTGGACCACCGTCACCGAGGTGCAGGTCGAGCTGGACTGCACCGGCACCGGCGAGATCACCATGAAGGCGTCCGACGCGATCGGCGACCCGCGCGTCATCACGGCCGAGCACGTGGTGGACGCGAAGGACCGCACGGTGCGCCTGGTCGCGCCGGTGGACCGATTCCTGGACGGCGGCGCGCTGTGGCTGGAGCTGGTCACGGCCGACGCCGAGCTGACCGTGCGGCGGGTGCGCTGGACCGTGTCGTCGCCCGATCAGGTGGTTCCGACCACGATCGTGATCTGCACGCACAACCGGGTGGACGACTGCCTCACGACGCTGAGCGCGCTGGCCGACGACCCGGCGTCGCTGGACCTGGTGACCACCGTCTACGTCGTGGACCAGGGCAGTGACCCGGTGGAGTCCCGGCCGCGGTTCGCCGAGGTCGCGAAGGCGCTCCAGAACAAGCTGTCCTACGTGCGCCAGCCCAACCTGGGCGGTTCCGGCGGTTTCACCCGCGGCCTCTACGAGGTCACCGAGCCCGGCGCCGGCCCGGCGCACGTGCTGTTCATGGACGACGACGTGCTGTGCGAGCCGGAGGTGGCGATCCGCCTGGCCGCGTTCGCCAACCGGTTGGCCGAGCCGGCCATCGTCGGCGGCCAGATGCTCAACCTGCTGCACCCCAGCCAGTTGCACGCCCCGGCCGAGCACGCGGACCTGGCGAAGATGCTGCCCGGCCAGGTCGCCGAGGACATCAAGCCGAACATCGACATGCTCGCCACCCGGCGCAACGGCCGCGCCACGCTGGAGGAGAAGCGGCTGGACGCCGGCTACAACGGCTGGTGGTGCTGCCTGATCCCGTCGGCCGTGGTGGACGCGATCGGCTACCCGCTGCCGATGTTCTTCCAGTGGGACGACGTGGAGTACAGCTACCGGGCCCGCGCACACGGCATCGCCACCGTCACCGTGCCCGGCGCCGGCCTATGGCACGCGGACTTCCACTGGAAGGACTGGGACGAGTGGCACCGGTACTTCAACATCCGCAACGGCATGATCACCTCGGCGCTGCACCACCCGTTCGACCCGAAGCGGATCGCCGGCGTCCTGGCCCATGATCTGGCCCGCTACCTGGTGGGCATGCAGTACGGCCTGGCGGCGACGCTGATCAAGGCCGTCGACGACTTCCTGCGCGGCCCGGCCGTGCTGGCCGACGGTGGCGTCGCGGCCGTCGGCGAGATCCGCGCGCTGCGGGCGAAGTACCCGGAGACCGTGATGCACCCGGCCACCGAGATCCCCGGCTTCCGCCCGGGCCAGGTCACCGAGATCCCGGCCGGCCCGGAACCGGCCGTGCACGGCCTGGTCATGCTCAAGCGGGTCGTCTACCAGCTGCTCGGGCGCGGCCCCAAGCACGTCGGCACGGTGTCGGCTGGCGACTCGGCCTGGTGGCACGTCTCGCTGTTCGACACGGCGATCGTCACGGACAACTCGCAGGAGGGCGTCCGGGTCCGCCGAATGGACCGCGCCACGCTGCTCCGTTTGTCCAAGCAGGGATTCGCCGTGCTCAACCGCTTGATCAAGGAAGGCGGCGCCGCGCGGGACAGCTGGCGCGCCGCCGCTGACCGACTCGGTAGCAGGGAGTCGTGGACCCGCCTGTACGGTCAGTCACGCTAGTGCGGTGTTCGGTGACCATGCGTTGCTGAGCCGCGCGTGGGACCGATCGCACGACGTGACCGTACGGTCACGGTGGAGGACTGACTTCCGATGGCCGGTACGACCACCGAGCCTGCCGGGCTGACCGCCCGCACGGCACCGCAGGAGGCCACCTACGCCCTGCTCCAGCGGATCATCGCGCCGCGTGCCGGTGACCCGCTGGACGTGCGGGCCCTCTACGTGGACCAGACCGCGTCGGCCGGCAGGTCCAGGCCGGCCCGCCCGGTCGGTCGAACCGCCCTGGAGTTGCCGGCCGGCGCCGAGGTGTCGTTCGCCGCGTACTTCAACGCGTTCCCGGCCAGCTACTGGCGGCGGTGGACGGTGCTGGAGACCGTGCGGCTGCGACTGCTGGTGGACAACCGGTGCCGGGTGGACGTGTACCGCTCCAAAGCGGACGGCACCCGGATCCACGTGCGCGGCGAGACGGTCGACGGTCCGTCGGCGGTCACGTTCGACCTGGACCTGCGGCCGTTCGCGGACGGCGGCTGGTACTGGTTCGACGTGACCACCGGTGACGAGCCGGTCACGGTGACCGACAGCGGCTGGTACGCGACCCGCCCGGCACCGGGCCGCGCGTCGGTGGCGGTGGCCATCACGACGTTCAACCGCCCCGACGACTGTGTCGGCGCGCTGGCCGCGATCGGCGAGGACCCGCTGGTGCTGGACGCCGTGGACGCGGTCGTGGTCGCCGACCAGGGCACCCGCAAGGTCCGCGACGCGGACGGCTTCCACTGCGCCGCCGAGGTGCTCGGCGACCGGCTCACCCTGGTCGACCAGGGCAATTTCGGCGGGTCCGGCGGGTTCGCGCGCGGCATGCACACGGCGCTCACCCGGACCGCGTGCGACCAGATCCTGCTGATGGACGACGACATCGTCATCGAGCCGGACTCGATCCTGCGGGCGTTGGCGTTCTCCCGGTTCGCCGAGCGGCCGATGATCGTCGGCGGCCAGATGCTGAACCTGCAGGCCCGCTCGCACCTGCACTCGATGGGCGAGGTGGTCGACCCGCGCGTGTTCATGTGGCGGGCCGCGCCGCACGTGGCCTACGGCCACGACTTCGCCACCCATCCGCTGCGCAGCGAGTCGTCG
>DASZXM010000308.1:0-10163 GCA_035546415.1 Pseudonocardiaceae bacterium | reverse complement strand
GGAGTAGCTGGCGTCCGCGACCGGCGTGGGCTGCGGCGCGACCGGGGGCAACTCCCGCGACCGGGTGCGGTCGCCGCTGCCGGTGGCCAGGAACGACACGGTCGCCGCCGCCAGGCCCGGTGACGTCGCGGTGAGCGTGATCGTGCCCGGGCGGCCGGTCGTCGCCACGATGGCGACCGCGTAGCCGTTGAACGCCGGCACGGTCGGCGCCTGGTAGCTCTGCGCGTTCTCCTGCCGACCGTTGTCCACGCCGGCCAGCCGGCCCGGGCCGTGCACGGCGAACCGCAGCACGTGATCCGCGCCGGGCACGACGACTCCGTGCGCGTCCACGACGGCCGCCGTGACGAACGACATCGAGTTGTCGGCCGACATGCCGCGCCGGTCGGGTGTCAGCCGGATGGCGTGCGGCCGGCCCGCGGTGCGGAGTTCGTCACGGGCGACCGCACGACCGGCACGGGAGCCGACCGCGACCAGGGTGCCCGGCCGGAACGGCACCGTCCACGTCAGGTGCAGTTTGCCGGTGCCGCCGTTCGGACTGGTGTAGCTGCCGGACGGGTAGTTCTTGTCGTCACCGGTCGGTTCGGTCGTCTCCAGGTACGGCCGGCCGTCCGTGGTCACCTTGTGGTCGAACTTCTTGGTGCCCAGCGACTTCCCGTTGAGCATCAGCTCCACCGTGTCCACAGTGGAGTACACCCACACGGACACCGGTTCGCCCGGCGCGTGGTTCGTCCAGTCCATCGGCACGATGTGCACCATCGGTTCGGTCGTCCACTGGCTGCGGAACAGGTGGAAGGCGTCCTTCGGGAAGCCCGCCGTGTCGACGGCGCCGAAGAACGACGACTTGACCGGGAACACGTCGTACGGCGTCGGTTCACCGATGTAGTCCTGGCCGGACCACAGGAACTGGCCCTGGAAGAACGCGCGGTCCCGGTCCTTCTTCAGCCCGTACTCGCCCGACAGCGTCCAGGACGCGAGGTTGTTGTCGTAGGAGGATGTGCCGCGTTTGCCCGGCGTGTGGTTCTCCCCCGTGTTCAGCAGGTCCGGGTCCTGGTAGACGCCCCGGGTGCTGGTCTCCGACGACGACTCCGACTCGAAGAAGAACTTGTCCGGGTACTTCGCGTGCAGGCCGTCCACGGACATCGCGGTGTTGTAGTTCAGCCCCAGGCCGTCGAGCATCGTCAGGATCTGGTCCTGCGGCGAGCCGGTCGACGGCACGAACCGGTACTGGTCGGAGCCCATCACGACGGGCCGTGTCGGGTCGGCGGCGCGCACAGCGGCGATCAGCTTCCGCGCGATCGGCGGACCGCTGGGCATCCACGTGTCCGGTGTCTCGTTGCCGATCGACCACAGCACGACGGCGGGCGAGTTGCGCGCCGCCTCGACCATCTCGGTGATGTCCCGCTCGCCCCACTCGTCGAAGTACAGGTGGTAGTCGTAGGCCACCTTCCCGCTGTGCCAGCAGTCGAACGCCTCGACCATCATCAGCACGCCGAGCCGTTCGCAGACGTCGACCAGCTCCGGAGCGGGCGGGTTGTGCGCGGTGCGCAGCGCGTTCACGCCCATGTCCTTCATGATCCGCATCTGGCGGGTCAGCGCGTCGGTGTTGATCACGGCGCCCAGTGGACCCTGCGACGCGTGCAGGTCGACACCCCGCAGTTTCATCGGCCTGCCGTTGAGCGAGAAGCCGTGGGTGGGGTCGAAGCTGGTGTAGCGGAAGCCGAACGTGGTCGCGGTCTCGTCGGTGGTGCGCCCGGCGACGGCGATGTCGGTGCGCAACCGGTACAGGTACGGCCTGTCGGTGGACCACAGCTTCGGGTCGGCCACGCGCATCGTCGTCGCCGCACTCGCCGTCCCGCCACCGGGGACGGTGACCGACGCGCTGCCGTGGGCGACGGTGTGCCCGGTCGCGTCGGTGACGGTCGTGCGGACCCGGGCGGTCACGGCGGCCGTGCCGTCGTTGACGACGGTGGTGGCGACCCGGACGGTGCCGTGGCCGTGCGCGTCGGCCAGTCCGGGCGTGGTGACGACGGTGCCGTGGCGGGCGACGTGCACCGGGTCGGTGACGACGAGGTGGACGTTGCGGTAGATGCCGCTGCCGGAGTACCAGCGGCTGCTGGGCAGTTGGTTGGTGGCACGGACGGCGATGACGTTCGGGGTGACGTCGTCGGTGTGGACCTTGCCGGTCAGGTCGACGTTGAAGCCGGTGTAGGCGTACGGGTGGTTGCCCAGGAGTTGACCGTTGACGTACACGTAGGCATTCGAATAGACGCCGTCGAATTCGACGGAGATTCGACTGTGCGCGGTCGACGGCGGCAACAGGAACGCCTTGCGGTACCAGCCAAGGCCGCCGGGAAAGAAACCGCTGGCGCTGCTGGTGCCGCCCTCCTGGACCGGCGCGAGTTCGATGCTCCAGTCGTGCGGCAGGTCGACGGTGCGCCACCCGGAGTCGTCGAAGCCGGGGTCCTGCGCGTTGGCGTAGGCACCGGTGGGATCGGTGATGTCGGTCGCGTTGACCAGCGCGAACTTCCATCCGGCACCGATGTCGGTGGCCCGGGCGGGCGGTGCCTCGGCGGCGGCGCCGGTGCCGGGCAGCACGGCGGCGAGCGCGATGGCCCCCACCCCGACGCCGACGCCACCGAGCACCTGCCGACGCGTGGGCTGAATGACGTTCGACTGGTCGATCACTTTCCGGTCCATGGCATCCTCGACACAGATCGACAGATTGCAACAACAGCGAACAGAACGCACCAATCCTGCGCTGTTGGCTCCGGTTGTCAAGGGTTTGTTCCGGGCGTTCGCCGCCCGTGATCGGCCGCCGCCATCGGCGCGGCTCGCTATCGTTGCGCCGTGACGGGATTCGGCCAGGACGTGCGGCCGCGGAAGATGGCCGACATCATCGCCGGACGCATCCGCCTGCTGATCGCGCGCGGCGAACTGGTCGACGGCGAATGGCTGCCCACCGAACCCCAGCTGATGGACCGGTTCGGCGTGTCCCGCCCGACCCTGCGCGAGGCGTTCCGGCTGCTGGAGGCCGACTCCCTCATCACCATCCGACGCGGCCCACCGGGCGGTGCGCGGGTCACGCTGCCGGGGCCGGACGCGGCAGCCGCCCGGTTCGGCATGCTGCTCACGCTGTCCGGCACGACACTGCACGACGTCCTCGAAGCACGCATGCTGGTCGAGCCACCCGCGGCCCGCAGGCTCGCCGAACGCGGCACCGCGACCGACCGCAGGCGACTGGCGGCGATGCTCGACGAACTGCGCGACACGATCGGCGATCCGGCCACGTTCGGCAGGCTGGCCACGGCATTCCACGTCGACCTGGTGCGGCTGGCCGGAAACACGACACTGGCCACGTTCGTCGGCATGCTGGTGGAGATCATCAACCGGCACGCGGAACGCGTGTTCGCCGACTCGGTCGTCCAGCCGGAACAGCGCGCGGCGGACAACCGCAGGGCGTTGCGGTCCATCGAGAAACTGGTGGAACTGGTCAACGCCAAGGACGGCCCGGCCGCCGAGAAGTTCTGGACCCGGCACATCCGCGCGCTGGGCCAGTACCTACTGCCGGACTCCGACACGCAGCAGGTCGACCTGCTGAGCTGAAAACGGCCGACTCGGACCACAGCCACCGATCGGATCGCGGCCACCAACCGGACCGCAGCCAACCAATCAGACCACCGCCGCCACCGACAATCGCCGCCAACCAGCCGGATCGCGGCCACCGACCGGACCGCAGCCAACCGACCCGCCGGCCGATGTGGCCGACGCGCGAACCCCGGCCGGCTCAGACCGCGGCCAGGCGGATGCGGGCCGGTTTTCCCTTCTCCCAGGCCAATTCGCCCATGCCCACCAGGTGGTTGGCGTGGGCGGCCGTCTCGGCCAGTGCCGCCAGTCGCATCCGGCCCACCTCGGCCCACGGCCGTGACCACGTCATCCGTTCGGCCACCTGCCACATGGTCAGCGCGCCGTGCTCGTCGACCACGCCCAGCAGTTCCCGGCACCGGGCGTCGTGGTGCTCGCGCAGTTGGCGCACCCGCGCAGCCAGGCCGCGGAACCGGTACTCGTGCGCCGGCAGCGCGTCGTGGTCGTCGTACTCGGCGACCTTGTCCAGCGACTCCAGGAAACCGTCCAACGGCGCCTCGGAACCGGGCTGCATGCCGACATTCGGCGTGATCCTGGGCAGCACATGGTCACCGGTCAGCAGCAGCCGGGCGTCGGGCTCGCGCAGGCAGATGTGCCCCGGTGTGTGGCCGGGTGTCCACACCGTGACCAGCCGCCTGCCGGGCAGCGGCACCGCGTCGCCGTCGTCGAGCAGCACGTCCGGCTCGGCCATGTGCCACGACCGCGGCGTGTCCGGCCGGTCGAACCGGCGCACCCACAGGGCGATCTCGTCCTCGGGCACCCCGCTCGCCCGCAGGCCGTCGGCCCACTCGGCCAGACCGGAGAACCGCGCGGCGACCCGGGACGGCAACGAGTTCCGCTCCGCGGGGTGCATCGCCACCCACGCGCCCGACTCGGCCTTGAGCCGTGCCGACAGCCCGTGATGGTCCGGGTGCACGTGGGTCGCGACGATGCCGACGACGTCGGTGACGGCGGCACCGGCGGCCGCCAGGCCCGCCGTGAGCGCCCGCCACGTCTGTTCGTCGTGCCAGCCCGGGTCGACGACCACGACACCGTCGTCACCGGGCACCACGTACGACAGCGTGTAGCGCAGCGGATTGTCCGGAATGGGCACCGGCACGGACCACAGGCCACCGTCGATCCGCTCGACCGGGGGCAGTTCCTTGCGTTGCCACGCCGCATGTGCCGCCGTACCGAGAACGGTGATCCCGGAGGCTGTCATCCTCCACCGGCCTTTCCGACTGACGCTGGTTTAGTTAGATAATCTAAATCCGGAATCGCTTTTCTGGAACCATTGTCGCATCCGGAACGGCCGACACCCTACGTGAGCCGGACGACAGGCGGGCTCGCGCACCGCAGGCACCTGGCAGGATGTCCCCGGCGGAAAGGGGCACACGATGGCAGGTCCACTGGACGGGTTGCGGGTCGTCGAGCTGGCCGGCATCGGCCCGTGCCCGCACGCCGCGATGATGCTGGGCGACCTGGGCGCCGACGTGGTGCGCGTGGACCGGCCGCGGCCCGGTGGGTTGGACACGGCCAACGGCCGCCCCGACCACCTGCTGCGCAACCGCCGGTCGGTCGTCGCCGACCTCAAGGCGGCCGACGGCCGGGATCTGGTGCTGCGCCTGGCGGCCAAGGCCGACGTGCTGTTGGAGGGACTGCGGCCGGGTGTCGCCGAGCGACTGGGCGTCGGGCCGGAGCAGTGCCAGGCGGTGAACCCCGGCCTGGTGTACGGCCGGATGACCGGCTGGGGGCAGGACGGGCCGATGGCCGCCCGGGCCGGCCACGACATCAACTACATCTCGCTCACCGGGGCCCTGCACGCGATCGGGCGGGACGGCGAGCGGCCGCCGGTACCGCTGAACCTGGTCGGCGACTTCGGTGGCGGCGCGATGTTCCTGGTCACCGGCGTGCTGGCGGCGCTGTGGGAGCGGCAGCGGTCCGGCCGGGGACAGGTCGTGGACGCCGCGATGGTGGACGGCACCAGCGTGCTGCTGCAGATGATGTGGGCGATGCGCGGCGTGGGCGCCTGGACCGACGACCGCGACGCGAACCTGCTCGACGGCGCGGCGCCGTTCTACGACACGTACACGTGCGCGGACGGCCGGTGGATCGCGGTCGGTGCGTTGGAACCGCAGTTCTACGCCGCCCTCCTGGCCGGCCTCGGTCTGGCCGACGAGGACCTGCCCGCACAGTTGGACCGGTCGGGCTGGCCGCGGCTGCGCGCCCGGTTCACCGAGGTCATCGCCACCCGGACCCGCGACGAGTGGACCGAGGTGTTCGCCGGCGTGGACGCGTGCGTCACGCCGATCCTGTCGTTCGACGAGGCCCCGAAGCACCCGCACCTGGCCGCCCGGAACACGGTCGTCACGGTCGACGGCATCCCCCAGGCGGCACCCGCGCCGCGGTTCTCCCGCACCCCGACCGACCTGCCGACCCCACCGCCGGTCACGGGCGGCGACAACGCCGCCGTGCTCGCCGACTGGGACGCCTAAACACGCACGATCCCTGCAGGGCGGCGGCCGACCGACGATCGCACGCCGGAACAGTGGATGCGGGCCGTGTTCGAGGCCTCGCCCGCCCCGATGCGTTGGTTCCTCAGGTTCGGCTGGACCACCGTGCCGCGCGGCGACGCTCGCGGCCGACGAGCCGAGGGGACCGCTGAAGCGGCTGGGATGGCTGCCCGGTCTCGCTGTGCGGATCATCGGGCGGAGCTGCTCACGGTCCGGGTCGGCCTGGACCGGGCGGCGCCGGTGCGGCCCGCGCCGGAGTGACCGGCGCCTGCGCCATCGACGCGAGCAGGCGGAGCTTCTCGTCGCTCTCGCTGCCCTGGTCGGCGTAGTAGAGGACCAGGAGCACACCGTCGACGGGCAGCTTGTCCCGATGCAGCCGCAGTTCGCCGACGACGGGGTGGTTCACGGTCGCGGTGCCGCCGTCCAGGCCGCGCACGTCGTGGCGCGCCCACAGGGTGCGGAACCGCTCGCTGGACAGGGCCAGTTCGCCGACCAGTTCCACGAACCGCGGGTTGTCGAGGTCGTCGCCGACGGACTTGCGGAACGCGGCGACGAACCCCTCCGTGGAGCGCATCCAGTCCTGTTGGAACGCCTGCTCCTCGGGGTCGAGCAGCAGCGAACGGAGCCGGTTGTACCCGGGCCGCAGGCGCGGTGACAGCGCGACGGCGAGCTGGTTGGACGCGAGCACGTCGAACGCGCGGCCTTCGACGAACGCCGGAACCTGCACGCTCGCCAGGAGTTGGTGCAACCGCGCCGGTACACGTTCGGGCTTCGGCCTGCGTTTCGGCCGCGGACGCGCGGCGGCCAGGCCGATCAGGTACTCCTGTTCCAGTTCGTCCAGGCGCAGCACGCGGGCGAGCGATTCGAGGACCTGCAACGAGGGATTCTTGTCCCGGCCGCGTTCCAGCCGCAGGTAGTAGTCCGCACTGATGCCGGCGAGCATCGCGACCTCCTCCCGGCGCAGCCCGGGGACGCGGCGATGCGCGCCCGGCACCAGGCCGGCCTGTTCCGGAGTGACCAGTGCGCGCCGCGCGCGGAGGTAGTCGCCGAGCAGGTTGGCACGGTCGTCGCCGCTCATGGCCGCCATCGTAGGTCGGGCCGGCGGACGAGAGGGGGTCCTGCGAGGACCCCGGAAGACGGGGGCACTCCCACCCACCCGGCGACGGACCGATCCTGACGGTGTCACCGCGGGCGCCCAGCCGAAGCGGTGACGCCGGGGACCGTCCGGTCACCGGCAGCCATCAGCAGGAGCAACGCATGGACATCAGCAACCGCACCGTCTTCGTCTCCGGCGCCACGTCGGGAATCGGCCTGGAACTGGCCCGTCGCTTCGCCGCGGCCGGCAGCACGGTCGTCGTCGGCGGCCGCCGGACCGACCTGCTCGACCGGATCGCCACCGAGGGGTTCGCCACCGTCGCCGTCGACGTGACCGACACGGGCAGCGTGCGACGTGCCCGTGACATCGTGCTGCGCGACCACCCGGACCTCGACACGATCGTGACGATGGCCGGGGTCATGATCCCCGAGGACCTGCGCGATCCCGCGCACTTCGACGACGCCGAGCGGACCGTCGACACCAACCTCCTGGGCACGATCCGCGTCATCGACGCGTTCACGCCCCACCTGATCGGGCGCGGTGCCGGCACGATCGTGACGGTCACGTCGGGCATCGGGTTCCTGCCGTTCCCGCCGATGCCCACCTACGCCGCCACGAAGGCCGGCGTGCACGCCTACACCGAGGCGTTGCGCGCGCAACTGGACGGCACCGGCGTGGAGGTCGCCGAGCTGGTCCCGCCTGCCGTCGCGACGACGCCGGACGTGGCACGGAGCAACCCGCGCGCGCTCGACCTGGCCGAGTTCGCCACCGAGGTGATGGACCTGCTGCGGACCGACCCGACGCCGCACGAGATCCTCGTCAAGGGCGTGCTCATGCACCGGTGGGCCGAGCGGGACGGCACCTACGCCGACCTGGTCGCCCAGCGCTCACAGGCGCTCGCGATGCTGCCCGGCCGGCGGTGACCACCCGCCGGCACCGCGTTCAGTGCTTCCGCACGACGCGCTCGGGCTCACTCGGCTTCCAGATGGTGACGTCCAGGTGGCCGTCGCCGACCTCGACCGACGAGGCGCCGGTCAGGTCCGCCGTGTAGAAGTGCTCGAACTCCTGGCCGCGCAGGTCGAATCCGGTGTCCTCGAACAGCCACGCCGCGAACCGCTGGTGCAGTGCCGGGTCCGGGACGTCCGTGACCGTGCCCCACAGCTTGGCGTCACCGTCGGCGACCCGCGTGTCGACCGTGGCCGTGTGCAGGCAGAAGCGGGGGTCCCGGGCCAGGTCGAAGAACTTCGTCGTCCGGGGCATGCCGGTGAGCACGAGTTGCCCCTCGAACAGTTTCGGCTCGATCGGGCTGATTCTCGGGAACCCGTCCGAACGCAACGTCGCGAGCATGCACAGATGGCCGGTCGCGGCGTGCCGGCGGGCGAAGATGGTGGCGATGCGTGGCGCGGCGTCGGCGAACTCGCTCCAGGTCGTCATTGTCCGACCGTAGGACACGGGTCCGACAGGCGTCGGAAATCGCGTTGACAAACGGAGCGAACACTGCGGATGATGCCCGCGATCGGGTACCGAACCGATTTCAACAGCGCGAATACGGCTGATTACGACACGTGACACCATTTTCAACAACACGTTGCCGGCTGCCGTACTCGCTGGCGCGATTAGTTCAGCGGCTGTAATGTTCACGCCATGTGGACTGTTAACGGAAGCGAGGGGGGACAGCTCGCATGACTTCGGAAGCCACGGTGACCGACGCGAGATCCGACAAGCTGGACCGCGGGGTCCTGCGGGTGGCCGGTGTGGTGGTCATCGGCGCCATCATGTCGATCCTCGACGTGACGGTCGTCAGCGTCGCGCTGCCCACGTTCCAGACACAGTTCCACGCGTCCTACGCGACCGTCGCGTGGACGATGACGGCGTACACGCTCGCACTGGCCACGGTCATCCCGATCAGCGGCTGGGCGGCCGACCGGTTCGGCACCAAACGCCTGTATCTCACGTCGATCGTGCTGTTCGTGGCCGGTTCGGCGCTGTGCAGCATGGCGCCGGGCATCGGCGCGCTGATCGCGTTCCGCGCACTGCAGGGCCTGGGCGGCGGCATGCTGATGCCCGTCGGCATGACGATCATGACCCGGGCGGCCGGCCCGGACCGCGTCGGCCGTGTGATGGCCGTGCTCGGCGTCCCGATGCTGCTCGGCCCGATCGGCGGCCCGATTCTGGGCGGCTGGCTGATCCAGGCCGCCAGCTGGCACTGGATCTTCCTGATCAACGTGCCGATCGGTGTCATCGCGTTCGCGTTGGCGTTGCGGGTGCTGCCCAAGGACGAGCCGCAGCCGTCACAGGCCTTCGACTTCGTCGGCATGTTGCTGCTGTCCCCCGGCCTGGCGCTGTTCCTGTACGGCGTGTCGTCCATCCCCGGCGCCGGCACGGTCACCGCGGCGAAGGTGCTGATCCCGGCGATCATCGGCATCGTGCTGATGGTGCTGTTCGTGCTGCACGCCCGGGTCAAGGACCACCCCTTGATCGACCTGAAGCTGTTCAAACACCGCGGCCTGACCATTTCGGTGATCACCATGTCGCTGTTCGCGATGGCGTTCTTCGGGTCCATGCTGCTGCTGCCGCTGTACTTCCAGCAGGTCCGTCACCAGGGCACGCTGAACACGGGGCTGTTGCTGATCCCGCAGGGCCTCGGCGCGATGATCACCATGCCGATCGCCGGCCGGCTGACCGACAAGTACGGGCCCGGCAAGTTCGTCATCGCCGGCCTGGTGCTGATCGTCGCCGGCCTGGCGGTGTTCACTCAGATCTCGGCCACCATGCCGTACTGGGCGATCCTGGGCGTGCTGTTCGTCATGGGCCTTGGCATGGGCATGACGATGATGCCGACGATGACCGCCGCCATGGCAGCGCTGTCCCACCACGAGGTGGCCAGGGGCTCGACGCTGATGAACATCGTCCAACAGTCGGCTGGCTCGGTC
>DASZXM010000307.1:0-2303 GCA_035546415.1 Pseudonocardiaceae bacterium | reverse complement strand
GGCCAGAGCCGGTCGACCACCCGGGCCACCTCACGGTTGCCGGCCAGCTCCAGCCGCACGTCGGCGGCCAGGTCGGCACGGATGGCCGTGTCGGACGGGGACAGCCAGCCCGCTCCGATCGCGTCCACCGCCCGGTCGACGAGGCCGGTGATCAGGGCGTCGCGGAACATCGGTCGGGCCGCGTTGTGCGGCAGGCCGAACGACCGCGCGTGGCGCCGCGCGGCGGCCGCGACCGAGTCGTCGAGCTGGACGGTGACGTCGTCCAGTTCGATCGGGACCGGGTGGTCCGGCAGTTCCTGGCGGTCGGCGACGGCGGCGGCCAGGACGTCGAGGATGTCCAGATCGCCCTTGGCGCGCTTGGCGTCCGCGCCGTCCTCGGCGTCGACGGCCAGGCCGGGGAACAGCTCACCCGGCGTCGCGAACACGACGTCGGTCTCCCCCAGCGACGGCAGCACGTCGCCGACGTAATCCAGGAAGCCGGGGTTGGGTCCGACCACCAGCACACCCCAGCGGGAAATGCGTTCGCGCAGCGTGTACATCAGGTAGGCGACGCGGTGCAGCGCGACGGCCGTCTTCCCGGTGCCCGGGCCGCCTTCGACGACGACGATCCCGGCCGCACCCAGCCGGATGATCTCGTCCTGCTCGGCCTGGATGGTGGCCACGATGTCCCGCATCCGCCTGCCGCGCGGGGCGTTCAGCGCGGCCAGCAGTGCCTCGCTCCCCTGCCCCGCCGCTCCGCCGGTGAGCACGTCGTCGTGCAGTGACACGACGGTGCGCCCGCTGCCGCGGAAGTGCCGGCGTCGGGCCACGCCTTCCGGCCGGGCGGCCGTGGCCGTGTAGAACGGCCGGGCGGCAGGTGCGCGCCAATCGAGCAACAACGGCTCGTACTCCGCCGATTCGTCGTACAATCCGATACGCCCGACATAGGACGGCGCACCTGTTTCCGGGTCGAGCCTGCCGAAACAGAGTCCGCGTTCGGCGACGGTCAGTCCGCGCAGCCGGGCGGTCAACGACGCGACGGAGACTTCCCGCTGCCAGCGGGCTTCACTGCCGGAAGCACCGGCGCGCAGCACCGAGTCGAGTTGCCCTCGCACGGCTTCCCGTTCCGCGTCCAGCCTATTATACAGCAATTCCACATACGATTGTTCGGCGGCCAGTTCAGGGTCGATCGGCATTTATCAAGAATAGCGTTCTATTTGTGCACGGAGACTGGGCAGTGCACCGGGCCGACCGGCGGCGTGCCGGCCGCGGTGGGTGCCTCGGCCAACTTGCGCACGGCGGCCAGCGCGATCGCGGCGCCGATCACCAGCGCCACGAGGCAGATGTAGACGGCCTGACGGTAGGACGCCAGGAACCGCAACGGTTCCGACGTCACGGCGCCGGACAGCCCGGTGACCGCCGGGAGTGCGGCGACGGCGATCAGGTTGGCGGCCCGGGCCACGGCGTTGTTCACGCCGGACGCGATGCCCGCGCGTTCCGCGGGCACGGCGGCCAGCACGGACGCGGTCAGCGGCGCGACGAGGATCGCCAGGCCCAGACCGAACACGGCGACGGCCGGCAGCACGTCGGTCCAGTAGTCCGAGGTGGTGGACAGACGCAGCGTCATGGCCAGTCCGACCGCGCACACCAGCGGCCCGGCCGTCATCGGGGCGCGCGGGCCGATCCGCTGCGCGAGCCGGCCGCTGCGGGCGGACAGCAGCAGCGTGATGACCGTGATCGGCAGCAGCGCCGAACCGGCCACCAGCGGGCTGAACCCGCACACCGTCTGCAGCGCGACGACCAACAGGAACAGGAAACCGCCGAACGCCCCGTAGATCACGAACGTGACCACGTTGGCGGCACTGAACTGCACCGACCGGAAGACCACCATCGGCAGCATCGGATGCCGGACCCACCGTTCCACCAGGACGAACGCGACCAGGGCCGCCACCCCGACGACGGCCGACACCAGGACGCCCGCCGACGACCAGCCGCTGTCCGGGGCGGCGATGATCGCGTAGGTGACACCGCCCAGCCCGGCGACGCCGAGCAGCGCGCCCGCCACGTCGATCGACCGGGTCGCCTCCGGGTCGCGGGTCTCCGGCACGTGCCGCAGGGCCAGCAGGACGGAGAGCGCCGCGAACGGCACGTTGACCAGGAACACCCAACGCCAGGACGTCGCCTGCACCAGCCAGCCGCCCAGGAACGGCGCGACGGCCGAGGCGACACCGCCGAATCCGGCCCACGCGCCGACCGCCCTGGCCCGGTCGTCCGGCGCGAACGTCGCCTCGATGATGGCCAGGCTGGCGGGGGTGAGCAGCGCG
>DASZXM010000306.1:0-8007 GCA_035546415.1 Pseudonocardiaceae bacterium | reverse complement strand
GTCTACATCCGTACCCTCGTCACCGGGAAGAACCAGGAGTCCGGCCGGGCGATCGACACGGCCACCAACACGGGCCAGTACCTGTAGGAACGGTTGTCGAAGGCGCCCTCCGGAGCCCCGCTCCGGAGGGCGTTTTCGGTTGTCCTACGCTGGAAACCGAATTGGTGCTCCGGTTTCTGGCCGCCGGAGGACCGCGGGCGGCGGGGTGCGTCTCCGCTTCGTTATCGTGGCCTGGCGTTATCGTCCAACAGCGAGGAGTCGCGGTGCCGCGGGTCGGGCTGACCGCCGAACGGGTGGTGGCCGAGGCGGGTTCGGTGGCCGACGAGGTGGGTCTGGAACGGCTCACCCTGGCCGCCGTGGCCGGACGGTTCGGTGTGTCCGTGCCCAGTCTCTACAAGCACGTCCGCGGCCTGGAGGGGCTCCACCGGGACCTGTCGGTTCTGGCCATCCGCGAGCTGCACACCCTGCTGTCACAGGCCGCCGTCGGGCGCTCCGGCCGGGACGCGCTGCACGCCATCGCGAACGCCTACCGCTCGTACGCCATCGCGCGTCCCGGGCTGGTCGCCGCCGCCGTCCGCGCCGCCGACGACGGCGACACCGAACACCGGAAGGCGGGCGACGACATCGTCGCGATGCTCGGCGCCGCACTGTCCGACTACGGCATCGCCGGCAGCGACATGATCGACGCCATCCGCGTGCTGCGCGCGGCCCTGCACGGCTTCGTCACCCTGGAGACCGGCGGCGGGTTCGGCATGCCGCAGTCGGTCGACGCCACGTTCGACCGCATGGTGGACGCCCTGGACGCGGCCTACCGCTCCTGGGCCACCGCCTGAAACCAGCGCTCGATGCCGGCGCGGCCGTCCGGTACGAACGGCCAGTCCGGATCGGCCAGCCGCGACCGCAGCTCGTCGACCGCCATCCAACCGCCCCACGCGACCTCGCTGGGTTGATGCACGATCGGCCCGTCCCACCACACCTCGTAGTTGAACGAGTGGTACCGGACCGGTGGGTCCACATAGCGGTACGCGAACAGCGGATGTGGTGTGACCCCGGACACGCCCAGTTCCTCGGCCAGCTCCCGTTCGGCGCACACCAGCGGCGTCTCGCCGGCCGCAACGACGCCACCCGCCCAGCAGTCGTGCATACCGGGATAGACGTCCTTCGTGTCGGTGCGCCGGTGCACGTAGATCCGGTCGCCGGACCGCACGAGCACGCCGGTGGCCGCGTGCCACAGCCCTTCGGCGCGCATCACGGAGCGGCGCACCGGTCCGACCGGCCGCCCGTCGGGTGAGTACCGCTCGATCAGCTCATCGGAGGCCACGGACCCATGATGCCGGGTTTCGGCGAACGCTCCTGCCCTCCCGCGCCGCCGCGCGCCAGGGCCACCGTAGGCTAAGGACATGCGGCGGATCATCGGCACCGAGGTCGAATACGGTATCGCGGTACCCGGGGACGCCACGGCGAACCCGGTGCTGACCTCCACCCAGGTGGTGCTCGCGTACGCCGCGGCGGCCGAGGTGCCGCGCGCGCGGCGGGCCCGCTGGGACTACGAGGTGGAGTCACCGCTGCGCGACGCACGCGGGTTCGACCTCGGCGCGCCCGGCATGCCCTCCAGCGACCCGGACGTGGACGACCTGGGCGCGGCCAACGTGATCCTCACCAACGGCGCCCGCCTCTACGTCGACCACGCGCACCCGGAGTACTCCGCGCCCGAGGTCACCAACGCGCGCGACGCCGTGATCTGGGACAAGGCGGGCGAGCGCGTCATGGAGGAGGCCGCGCTCAAGGCGGCCACCGTGCCCGGCCAGCCGCAGTTGCAGCTGTACAAGAACAACGTGGACGGCAAGGGCGCCAGCTACGGCACCCACGAGAACTACCTGATGGCCCGCAGCACGCCGTTCACGGCCGTCATCGGCGGTCTGACGCCGTTCTTCGTGTCCCGGCAGGTGGTGTGCGGCGCCGGCCGGGTCGGGCTCGGCCCGACCGGCGACAAGGCCGGTTTCCAGCTGTCCCAGCGCGCCGACTACATCGAGGTCGAGGTCGGCCTGGAGACCACGCTCAAGCGCGGCATCATCAACACCCGCGACGAGCCGCACGCCGACGCCGACAAGTACCGGCGGCTGCACGTGATCATCGGCGACGCGAACCTCGCGGAGACCTCCACCTACCTCAAGGTCGGCACCGCCGCGCTGGTGCTGGACATGATCGAGTCCGGCGTGCGCTTCGACCAGCTGCGGCTGGCCGACCCGGTGCGCGCCGTGCACACGATCAGCCACGACCCGACCCTGAAGGCCACCGTGGAACTGGCCAACGGCCGCAAGTTCACCGGCCTTGACCTCCAGTTCGCCTACCACGAGCTGGTCAGCGAGTTCGTCGACCGGGAGGGCACCGACCGGGTGTCCCGGGACGTGCTGCGGATGTGGGGCGAGGTGCTGGGCGACCTGTCCCACGACCCGATGAGCTGCGCCGACCGGCTGGACTGGCCGGCCAAGCTGCGCCTGCTGGAGGGCTACCGCTCCCGCGACGGCCTGCAGTGGGGTTCGCCGCGCCTGCACCTGGTCGACCTGCAGTACGCCGACGTGCGGCTGGCCAAGGGCCTCTACAACCGGCTGGTGTCCCGCGGCTCGATGAAACGCCTGGTCAGCGAGGAAGAGGTGCGGGAGGCGATCACCACGCCGCCGGAGGACACCCGCGCCTACTTCCGCGGCCGCTGCCTGGAGCGGTATCCGAACGCCATCGCGGCCGCCTCGTGGGACTCGGTGATCTTCGACCTGGGCCGCGAGTCGCTGGTCCGGATACCCACTCTGGAGCCGCTGCGGGGCACCAAACAGCACGTCGGAGCGCTGCTGGAGGCCGCGAACACCGCCGAGGAGCTGGTGGACGCGCTGACCCGGGGCTGACGGGTCCATTCGGGTGCCAACACCATGCCGGCGCGGGTGACGTTCGCCCCACGTCGGTGTGGCTGGGTAATCTTCGGTTAAGACCAATCTTGGTCGTCAGGCTTGGGAGGCGACATGGCCCAGGAACAGAAGCAGCGCCAGGGCGGCGGCGACGGCGACGACGATGGTGAGGGCGGCGGTCCCGCCGGCCAGGAACGTCGTGAGCAGCTGAACGAGGACGTCGACGCCATCCTGGACGAGATCGACGACGTGCTGGAGGAGAACGCCGAGGACTTCGTCCGCGCGTACGTGCAGAAGGGCGGCCAGTGACCGAGCCTGCGAGGTCACCGTTCAGCGCGTGACCGAGTCGGTCACCGTCCGCTTGTTGTTCGACCCCTTGTGATCAGGAGACCACACCAGGTATGGAACCCACGTCGTCCCGTTTCCCGCAGGGCGTCGGCCTGACGCCTGCCCACCTGTCGATGGGCACGTCCTCGTTCACCGACTTCCTGCGGGCGCAGGCCCCTGAGCTGCTGCCCGGCCGCCGCTCATCGGTGCAGGAGCACCTGCCGGCCGGCCACACGCAGCTGGACCTCGCCCACGCGACCACGATCGTCGCGTTGGTCTTCAAGGGCGGCGTGCTGATCGCCGGCGACCGCCGGGCCACGTCCGGCAACCTGATCGCCTACCGGGACATGGACAAGGTGTACGCCACCGACCAGTACTCGGCCGTCGGCGTGGCCGGCACGGCCGGTGTCGGCCTGGAGCTGGTCCGGCTGTACGAGGTCGAGCTGCGGCACTACGAGAAGATCGAGGGCGTGCCGCTGTCGCTGGACGGCAAGACGAACAAGCTGGCCACGATGGTCCGCGGCAACATGGACGCCGCCATGGCGGGTCTGGTGGCGCTGCCGCTGTTCGTCGGCTACGACGTGGACGCGGCCGACCCGGACAAGGCGGGTCGGATCGTGTCCTTCGACGCCGCGGGCGGCCGGTACGAGGAGTTCGCCGGCTACCACGGCATCGGCTCGGGTTCGCTCTTCGCGAAATCCGCCCTCAAGAAGCTGCACGACCCCGCGGCCGACCGGGACACGGCCGTGCGTAACGCGATCGAGGCGCTGTACGACGCCGCGGACGACGACTCCGCGACCGGCGGCCCGGACCTGGTGCGGAAGATCTACCCGACGGTCATCACCGTCACGGGCGCCGACGGTGCCGTGAAGCTGACGGAGGAGCAGACGCGGGCGGTCACGGAATCCGTCGTCGAGGGCCGCATGGCAGGCTGACACCGGCCAGTACCCCCGACGGGGCCGTCCGGTCCCGGCAAGTCCGTTCCCGCAAAGCCACTTCAGCCCAGGAGCCGAAACCGTGTCCATGCCGTTGTACGCCTCGCCCGAGCAGCTGATGCGCGAGCGCTCCGAGCTGGCCCGCAAGGGCATCGCGCGGGGCCGCAGCGTTGTGGTGCTGACCTACACCGGCGGGGTGCTGTTCGTCGCGGAGATCCCGCCCAAGAGCACGCTGCACAAGGTCTCCGAGATCTACGACCGGATCGGCTTCGCCGCCGCCGGCCGGTACAGCGAGTTCGAGAGCCTGCGGCGGGCCGGCATCCGGCACGTCGAACTGTGGGGCTACGCGTACGACCGGCGCGACGTGTCCGCCCGCCAGCTGGCCAACGTGTACGCGCAGACGCTCAGCTCGATCTTCACCGAGCAGCTCAAGCCGTTCGAGGTGGAGATCTGTGTCGCGCAGGTGGGCACGAACCCGGGTGAGGACCAGCTGTTCCGCCTGACCTACGACGGTTCCATCACCGACGAGCCGCAGTACGTGGTGATGGGCGGCCAGCCGGACGTGATCACGTCGGCGCTGCGCTCCACGTACGAGGAGGGCATGGACCTGGCCGGCGCGCTCGGCGTGGCGGTCCGGGCACTGAGCAACACCACCCCGGCGCCCGGCGGCAACTCGGCGGCGAGCAACGGCGGTGAGCGGCCCATGCTGGACGTGGACCGCCTTGAGGTCGCCGTCCTGGACCGGGGCCGGCCGGGCCGGGCGTTCCGCCGGATCAGCGGCGCCGCGCTGGCGGCGCTGCTGCCCTCGGCAGAGCCTCCGGCGGAGGAGTCGGCCGCCGAGCCGAAGCCCGACGAGGGCCCCGAGCCGCCGCAGACGCCGCACTCGCCCGGCGACAAGGGCTGAGCGGTGCCGTGAAGGTCGAGATCTACTCCGATGTGGCGTGCCCGTGGTGCTACATCGGCACGACGCGGTTCGAGCGTGCGCTGGCAGCCTTTCCCGGCGCCCAGGACGTCGAGGTGAGCTACCGGCCGTTCCAGTTGAACCCGGACACCCCGGAGCGGGCCGAGCCGCTGTACGAGTACTACGACCGGCTGTTCGGCCCCGGGTTCCGGCGCAACCACGAGCGGGTCGCGGAACTGGCCACGGCGGAGGGCCTGGAGTTCCACTTCGACCGGGCGTTGGCGGTGAACACGTTCCCGGCGCATCGGCTGCTGTGGCTGACCGAGCGGGACTACGGCCCCGGCGTGCAGCGGGCCCTGAAGAAAGCCCTGCTCAGAGCGTACTTCACCGACGGCGGCAACGTTGGTGACCACGAGCGGCTGGTGGCGCTGGCGGAGGGTGTCGGTGTCGATCCCGAGCGGGCCAGGGCCTGGCTGGCCGGCGACGAGGGCGTCGCCGAGGTGCGGGCGGCCATCGACGCGGCTCGGCGGCTGGGCATCCAGGCGGTGCCGACGTTCGTGTTCGACGGCAAGTACGCTGTGCAGGGCGCCCAGGACACATCGACGTTCGTGACCGTACTGGAACAGGTGGCGGCCGAAGGGAGTAAAAGCCCAGGCTGACGGGGGGCTCCCGGGTTCCTTGTCGACCCGTATCGTAGGCGTGGCAGGGCACGACACGGACAGTCATCCCCGAACGGCGCACCTCGGAAGTCAGCGGCAACGCCTAGGGTGGAGGAATGCAGCGGCGGATCTTCGGCATCGAGACCGAATTCGGGGTCACGTGCACCTTCCACGGGCAGCGCAGGCTGTCCCCGGACGAGGTCGCCCGGTACCTGTTCCGGCGCGTGGTCTCGTGGGGACGTTCGTCAAACGTGTTCCTGCGCAACGGCTCCCGGCTCTACCTGGACGTCGGTTCGCATCCCGAGTACGCGACGGCCGAGTGCGACGACCTCGTCCAGTTGGTCACGCACGACAAAGCGGGCGAGCGGATCCTGGAGGACCTGCTGGTCGACGCCGAGCGGCGGCTGGCCGACGAGGGTATCGGCGGCGACATCTTCCTGTTCAAGAACAACACCGACTCGGCCGGCAACTCCTACGGCTGCCACGAGAACTACCTGGTCGCCCGGGCCGGCGAGTTCTCCCGGATCGCCGACATCCTGCTGCCGTTCCTGGTCACCCGGCAGCTGATCTGCGGCGCCGGCAAGGTGCTGCAGACGCCGCGCGGTGCCGTGTACTGCCTCTCGCAGCGTGCCGAGCACATCTGGGAGGGTGTGTCCAGCGCCACCACGAGGTCCAGACCGATCATCAACACGCGTGACGAACCGCACGCCGACGCCGAGCGCTACCGCAGGCTGCACGTGATCGTCGGTGACTCGAACATGTCCGAGGTGACGACGCTGCTCAAGGTCGGCAGCGCGAACCTGGTGCTGGAGATGATCGAGCAGGGTGTCCAGTTCCGGGACTTCTCGCTGGACAACCCGATCCGGGCGATCCGGGAGATCAGTCACGATCTGACCGGCAAGCGGCCGGTCCGGCTGGCCGGCGGCCGGGAGGCGTCGGCGCTGGAGATCCAGCGGGAGTACCACTCGAAGGCCGCCGAGCACGTGGCCCGGCGCGGCTCCGACCCGATCGCCGACCGCGTGATCGAGTTGTGGGGTCGCACGCTGGACGCGGTGGAGAGCCAGGAGCTCTCCAAGATCGACCGGGAGATCGACTGGGCGATCAAGTACCGGCTGGTCGAGCAGTACCGGGTCAAGCACGGCATGGAGCTGTCCAGCGCCCGGGTCGCCCAGCTGGACCTGGCGTACCACGACATCCGGCGCGGCCGGGGCATCTTCGACCTGCTCCAGCGCAAGGGCCTGGTGGAGCGCGTCACGAACGACGACGACATCGAGGCCGCCAAGGACGTCCCGCCACAGACGACCCGCGCGAAGCTGCGCGGCGACTTCATCGCGGCGGCCCAGCAGGCCGGACGGGACTTCACGGTCGACTGGGTGCACCTGAAGCTGAACGACCAGGCCCAGCGCACGGTCCTGTGCAAGGACCCGTTCCGGGCCGTGGACGAGCGGGTGGAGCGGCTGATCGGCTCGCTCTAGTAGCTGGCGACCTTCGTGTAGAAGTCGGGGTGGCGGCCGCAGCCGACGCTCCAGGACACGATGCCGGCGAGCTTGCCGTCGATGACGAGCGGGCCGCCGTCGTCGCCGTGGCAGATGCCGCGCCCACCGTCGACGTACCCGGCGCAGAACATGGCGTCCTCGTCGTACGGACCGCCGGACACGTAGGCGTCGTACTCGGTGCGGCACGTCTCCGGCGCGACGACCGGCACGGTGAGCTCTCGCAGCACGCTGGTGCCAGTACCGCGGCCGATGTCGCCCCAACCGAGCACGGTGCCGGTGACGCCCGGCTGGTACAGGTCCGCGTCGGCGGCCGTGGCGCGGGGGAGCGGCCGGTAGGGGAACGGGTCCCGCAGGGTGAGCGTGGCGATGTCGCCGCCGGCCTGCGACGCCACGAACGTCGGCGGGACCTGGATCTGGCTGACGGCCGACGTCGTCTCGCCGTCGGCGACCTGGCTCAGGTCGGTCCGGCCACCGAGCACGAGCACGCGGTCGGCCGTGCGGCCCAGCAGGCAGTGCGCGGCTGTGAGGACAGTCGTGGGCGCGGTCAGCGTGCCGTCGCAGAACGGGTGGCCCTGCCGGTCGACCAGCACGACGACCCAGGGGTACTGGGCGGTCGTGACCGGCTGCCCGCCGACGATCCCGGGGCTCGCGGCCGCCGCTGCCGGACCGGCCGTCCCGGCGGCTGCGACGACGGCGACCAGGACACGCACGAGCCACGCCATGTCGATCTCCCTGCCGGTGGGTGGATGTACCCCGCCAACGAACCGGTGTCGATCAACGGGCGCAAGT
>DASZXM010000305.1:0-5943 GCA_035546415.1 Pseudonocardiaceae bacterium | reverse complement strand
AAGACCGCGACCAGCACGGCCCCGACCGCGAGGAACGCCCGGTGCTGGCCGGCCAGCACGGCTGCGGCGGCCGCGAACGTGCCGTAGAGGCCGTAGCCGACGGCGAACCACACCAGCCCCGCCACCAGCGCGACCAGCACGGCCGAGGGCACCGTCGAGATGCCGAACAGCATGCACAGGATCGTGGCGAACACCCCGACCGCGGCCACGTGCACCAGCCCGGCCAACCCGGTGCCGCCCAGGTTGCCGGCCAGCAGCCGTCGGGGTCGCAGTACGGTCAGCAGCGCCTCCCCGGTGCCCTCGGCCGTGTCGGCGGCGATCCTGCGTGCCACCAGCGTCGGGAACAGCACCAGCGACAGCGCCACCAGCAATCCCGCGACCACGCCGACGGCCCTGCGCTGCCCGGCGTTCGGGTCGGTGATGTTCAGCTGCGTCACGCTGATCTGCGCCTGGTCGACCTTGGACAGCACGTCGTCCGGCCGGGCACCGAGCTGGGCCAGCTGTGCGTCCAGGATCTGCTGCCGCACCTGGCTGTTCAGCGTCGCGCGCAGCCGCGGGTCCAGGTGGTTGTCCACCGTGACGTGCAGCGCGGACCGCGCGCCGTACACCAACACGTCCAGTTCGCCGTCGCTCACCTGTGTCACGCCCTCGGCCACGGTGTCCAGCGGCACGACGGACACCGGCACGCCCAGCGCCGTCATCTCCTGCGGCAGTGCCTGCTGGAGGGAACTGGCCTGACCGGCCAGCCCGATCCGCAGCGTCCGCGACCCGCCGAACACGTACGCCTGCAGCAGCACGAACGCCAGCAGCAGCACGGCGACGGTCGCCGTGCACACCAGGACCGGCCGCGACCGCACGCGGCTGCCGTACTCCCTGCGGGTCACCAGCCACACCGACCGGTCCACCCGGAGCGGCCCGGTCATCCGTGTTGTCCGACGAGATTCGCCGGCGGCAGGTCGTCGATACCGGTGCCGAACAGCTCGGCCAGCGACCGGCGCACCCGGGTGAACTCGCGCACCGGGCCGGTGGCCAGCGCCGCGCTCAGCACCGCCTGGTCGTCGGCGTCCGGCGCGAGTTCCAGCAGTACGCGCGAGCCGTCCACGTCCACCGTCCGGCAGCCGGGCACGGCGTCGCTCCAGCCGGGCGACGCGTCCGGAGCGTCCACCCGGACCAGCGCGGGACCCTCGGCGACCAGATCGGCGACGGCGCCCGCGGCCACGATCCGTCCACTGCGGAGGATGGCGGCCCGGTCGCAGTACCGCTCGACGTGGGCGAGATCGTTGCTGGACAACAACACCGGCACACCCGCGGCGGCCTGCTCGCGCAGTACCTCCACCATGGTGCGGACCCCGGTGTGGCTGGCGCCGGTGAACGGTTCGTCCAGCAGCACCAGGTCCGGTCCGGGCAGCAGCGTGGCGACCAGCCGGACCAGCCGCAGTTCGTCCGCGTCCAGCGTGTTCGTGCGGCGGGTGCGCAGGGTCCGCTGGCCCAGCCGGTCCAACCACACCTGGGCGCGTCGGTGGGCCTCGTTGACCTCGAACCCGTGCAGCTCGCCCCGGTGCACCAACTGGTCCAGCACGGTCAGATCGGCATACAACCCACCGGTGGCCGGCAGATAGCCGATGCGCCGCCGGGTGGCCGGGTCGATCGGCGCGCCGCACCAGCGCACCCGGCCGGAGTCGGCGGCCAGCACACCGGCGCCGATGCGGACGGCGGTGGTCCGGCCCGAGCCCGCGTGGCCGCCCAGCCCGAACAGCTCACCGGCCCGCGCGACCAGGCTGACCTCGTGCAGCGCGACGACAGCGCCGTAGCGCTTGGAGATCCGGTCGATCTCCAGCACCGCGTCCGTCACACCGCCCTCCTCACCGACATCCCCGCCGCCCAACGATCGCGCCGACCCTGTCGAATTCTCGTGTGTCAGCGCGCCGTGGTCGCCACCGGATCGGGGGTAACTCTAAGGGTTCAGGTTTCCGACAGCCCGGCCAGTGACCTGTGTACCAGATCGGACACGACTGGTTCGGCTTTCGCCCGATCAGTCGGCACCAAACCGATACGTGTCCGGCGGTCCAGGACGTCGTCGGTATCCAGTGCGCCCTCGTGCCGCACCGCCCACACCACCTCGGCCCCGGTGACGTCCGACCCCTCGGCGACCGGTGCCGCCAGCTCCTCGTCCATCGCGGCCAGCGCGGCGATGCGGACCGCCTCGGTGCCGTAGCGGAAGACCAACCGGGCCGGAGCATCCACAGTGGACAGCTGAGCGCGACTGTCCGCGCCCACCAAGGGGATCGTCCTGGTGCGCGACGCGCCGGCCGGGAGCCCGGCGCGTGTGACGGCGGCGTTCACCGCGTCCTCGGCCATCCGCCGGTACGTGGTCAGCTTCCCGCCGACCACCGTGACCACGCCGTTCGGGGAGGTGCGCACGGCGTGGTGCCGGGACAGGTCGGCGCTGCGGCCGGGTGAGTCGACCAGCGGCCGCAGCCCGGCGAACGCGCCCAGCACGTCGGCCGGTGTCAGCGGCCTGGCCAGCACGGACGACGCCACGCCGAGCAGGAAGTCCACATCGGACCGCGGCACCTCGGGCACGTCGGGCAGCGGCCCGTCGACGGGTTCGTCGGTCAGCCCCAGGTAGACGCGGCCGTCATCCTGGGGGAGGAGCAGCACGAACCGGTTGGTCTCGCCGGGCACCGGGACGGTCAGGGCGGTCTCCCGGATGCCGTGCGGCTCGCCGGCCAGCACCAGGTGGGTGCCGCGGGACGGTCGCAACCGGACGTCGGCCAGTTCGCCCGCCCACACACCGGTCGCGTTGACCACGGCCCTGGCCCGGATGGTGAACGTCTCGCCGGTCAGTTCGTCGCGCACGTCGGCGCCGTCGCCGCGCAGTGCCAGCGCGCGCATCCGGGTGAGCACCCGGGCACCGAACCCGGCCGCCGTGCGGGCCAGCGCGACGACGAGCCGCGCGTCGTCCACGAGCTGCCCGTCGAACGACAACAATCCGGACCGCAGCCCTCTTGCCCGCAGTCCCGGTGCGAGGGCGAGTGCCTCGGCGGCCGGGACGCGGCGCGGCGGCGGGAGCAGCGGAGTGGGTGTGCGGGCGGCCCGGCGCAGCGCGTCGCCCGCGGCCAGGCCGGTCAGCAGGACCCCACCGGACATCCTGCCGTGCAACGGAATCAGCTGTGGGAGTGGGCGGGTCAGGTGTGGCGCGGTGACGGTCATCAGGACGTTGCGCTCGGCGGCGCTCTCGTACGCCAGGCCGATGTCGCCCTTGGCGAGGTAGCGCAGGCCGCCGTGCACGAGCTTGCTGGACCACCGGGACGTGCCGAACGCCAGGTCGTGCGCGTCGATCAGGCACACGTCCAGCCCGCGGGACGCGGCGTCCAATGCGGCACCGGCACCGGTCACACCCCCGCCCACGACGAGCACGTCGGCGGTCCGCTCGGCGCTGGTGGCCAGGTCGGCGACCCGGCGTTGGGCGTTGAGCGACGTCCGCGCGGCCGGGCTCACGGGCGCAGTCCGTGGTCCAGGCTCGCCGCGAGCTCGGCGAGCAGATCGTCCTCGGCGACGTCGGCGCCCGCCGGCCGGTGCGAGATCACGAACGCCTGCACGGTGAGGAAGAACATCCTGGTCTGCGCGGCGGTCGGCCCCTGCCGGACCGAGCCGTCGGCATGGCCCGCGGTGAGCTGCTCGGTGATGAACTTCTCGGCCAGCCGCTGCGTGCTGCCGATCCGCTGCACGAGGTAGGGCAGCAGCAGTTCGGCGTCCCGGTCCAGCACGCTGGTCATCAGCGGGTCGGCGACCAGCGCCTTCGTCGCCCGCACGGCGGAGGCGACAAGGTTCTCCCGGGCCGTCGCGCAGGTCTCGACCGGAGTGAGGAGCTGGGCGAACTCCCTGGTCATCAGCGCCGCGACGACGCTCGTGACGCCGGGGAAGCGGCGGTAGACGGTCATCCGGCTGGTGCCGGCGCGTTTCGCGATGTCGGTGAGGGTCGTGCGGCGGACGCCGAACGACAGGACGCACTCGCGCGCCGCGTCGAGCAGCACGTCGTCCGACACTCGGCTGCTGTTACGTTGGGACGTCACGTGTAACACTGTACCGATGACGGACCTCATCGCCCATACCCTCCGCGGCAGTTGGACGGCGGACCCGCACCCGCTGCCCGACCGGCTGCTGCGCCTGCTGCGCGCCCGCACCGGCGTCACGCCGACCCCGGCGGCGCCGTCGGTGTCGGTGCCGCCGTCCAGGCTGTCGCCGGACGCGGTGTCGGAGTTGGCGGCGATCGTGGGTGCGGACAACGTCCTGCTGGACGACGAGTCCCGGCTCGGCCGGTCGGCCGGACTGTCCTATGTGGATCTCATGCGGCACCGGTCTGGCTCGGTCGACGCGCCCGACGCGGTCGTGCTGCCGGCCGACTCGGCGGCGGTGGCGGAGGTCGTGGTGGCGTGCGACCGGCTGCGTGTGGCGGTGGTGCCGTTCGGGGGCGGGACGTCGGTCGTCGGCGGGGTGGCGCCGGTCGGCGGTTCGGTGCCGGTCGCCGGTTCGGTGCCGGTTGGCGGTTCGGCGTCGGTCCCGGTGGTCGCGGTGGACCTCGTGCGCCTGGACCGGCTGGTGTCGGTCGACCGGGAGTCGCGGTTGGCGGTATTGCAGGCGGGTGTGCGCGGCCCGGACGCGGAACGGCTGCTGGCGGCGAACGGATTCACGCTCGGCCACGTGCCGCAGTCGTTCGAGCGGGCGACGATCGGCGGGTTCGCGGCGACACGGTCGGCCGGCCAGGCGTCGTCCGGGTACGGCCGGTTCGAGGACATGGTCGTCGGCCTGCGGGTGGCGACACCACGCGGCGAGTGGCGGTTGGGCGTGGCACCGGCGTCGGCGGCAGGCCCGGACCTGCGCGCGCTGGTCGTCGGCAGCGAGGGTGCGTTCGGGATCATCATGGAGGTGACGGTCCGGGTGCGACCGGCGCCGACACACCGCCGGTACGAGGCGTACGTGTTCGACGGCTGGTCGCGTGGCGTCGACGCGGTACGGGCACTCGCCCAGAGCCGTACGTCGGCGACGGTGACCCGACTGTCCGATGTGGACGAGACGGCGGTGATGCTGGCGTCGTCGGCGGCGGAACCCTTGGTACGCGGCTATCTGCGGGCGCGCGGCGTGGCGGAGCCGTGCCTGCTGGTGTTGGGCTGGGAGGCGGTCGGCGCGGCGGAACTGGCCCGCGCGCGGCGGGCCACGATGCGTTCGCTGCGCGGCCACCGGTTCGTCCGGTTGGGACGAGCACCGGGCGAGGCGTGGCGCCGCAGCCGATTCGGCGGCCCCCGCCAGCGGGACGCGCTGCTGGACGTCGGCGTGTGCGTCGAAACACTGGAAACGGCAACGTACTGGTCGACACTGTCGGCACTGCGCGACGCGGTCCGCACGGCCCTGGCCGGCGCACTGGACGACCCGATGGTGATGTGCCACGTGTCACACGCGTACGAAACAGGAGCGTCGCTGTACTTCACGGTCCTCGCGCCCCGCAGCCAGGACGACCCGATCGGCCAGTGGCAACGAGCGAAAACGGCGGCGAGCGAAGCGATCACGTCCCTGCACGACGGCACCCCGATGGGCACGATCACCCACCACCACGCGATCGGCGTGGACCACGCGCGCTACCTGCCGACCGAAGTCGGCCCGGTAGGGATGGAGGTTTTGCGCGCGGTCAAACACGCCCTCGACCCGAACAACACACTGAACCCGACGAAGCTGATCCAGTAGCCGCCCGACCCCTGGGCGGTCGACACGCCGGCTGACCGCCGGGTCGCCTCCGCCCGCGTGTCGTCGGTCCAGGGAGAAACTGGCGGATCGCGCGGCCTCGCTGAGTGGTCGACACGCGGGTGGCTTTGCTGCTTCCTCGCGCGTGTCGTCCGGGCAGGGACACGCCGTCGGATCACGGCCTCGCCGGACGGTCGACACGCG
>DASZXM010000304.1:0-1841 GCA_035546415.1 Pseudonocardiaceae bacterium | reverse complement strand
GACCCGGCGCGCTGCCTGCCGTACCGACCGTGGCACCCGCACGACCACGCCGAACCGCTCACCCCGGGCGAACCGGTCCCCGTCGACGTGGAGATCTGGCCGACGTCGGTCGTCGTCCCGGCCGGCTATCGGATCGCGGTCACCGTCGGCGGCCGCGACTTCGAACTGCCCGGCGACGGCCCGTGGCCCGCGGTGTACGGCGTGCCGATGAAGGGCCACGGCATCTTCCTGCACACCGACCCGACGGACCGGCCGGCCGACGTGTTCGGCGGCACCACCACCGTCCACCCGGGATCATCCGTGCTGCTGCCGTTCGTGCCCCGAACGGTCAGCGGGCGGTATCGCTGACGAAGTTGCCGAGTCCGCGGCCGGCGATCGCGGTCGCCAGCTCGCGGACCCGACGCGACAGGTCGGCGTCGCCGCTGGTGCCTTCGACGGAGATGTCCACGAGGGTGCCGCCGGCGGCGCCGAACACGGCCGCCGTCCGTTGGGCGGAGCCTTTCTTGCCGTCGGTCAGGACTCCTGCCCAGCCGGCGGGCAGTCCGGTGACGGCCACCGGCGGTGGGGCGCCCTTGTCGGCGACCTCCTTCTGGAACGCGATCCCACCGGCGACCGCCTGCCGCGCGGGCGCCGACCCGATGCCGACGACGTCCACATTGGCCGTGACGTCCTGGTCGTTCTGCTGGCGCTGCGAGACGATCAGCGACCAGACCGGCCCGACCGCAGGCTGCGTGACGCCGCCGTCGCGCAGCATGTCGACCGCCACGTCGTGGATCGCGTCGGTGTCCGTGTAGAACGCCTCGGTGTCCGTGCTCCACGACGTCGGCCCGAGGTAGGACAGCGTGATGTCCTTGTCGGTGGGCGGCGGCGGTTGGGTGGCCCGGTTGATGATCACGCCCGCGCCGGCCGCCACGCCGACCACGACGACGGCTGTCAGCGCGACGTGCCACCGACGCCGGGCCAGCAGCGCGCGGGCGGCCGTATCGCTGTCGTCGGGCAGCGGCGGTAGGCCGATCATCACCGATCGCGCCAGGTCGAACCGCAACACCGGTCGTGCCCCGGCGGCCAGCTTGCGCACCGAGTAGGCCAGCGGCACGTGCCCACCGGCCCGACGCATCCGCCGCTCCCGCCGGATCGTGCCGAACATGGACAGCAGCAGGACCGCGTCGGCGACCGCGGCGAACAGCAGCAGGGCGCCCACCAACAGGTAGTCGTGGCCGCCGATCAGGTACGCCTCGTCGTTGCCCAGCGGGTCGCGGCGGACCAGCCACTGCTGGCCGTTCTGCGGCCGGTGGTCCTGGGCCAGCACCCGACCGTCCGGTGTGGACAGGTAGTAGTCCCGATTGTCCCCGCTGTCCTCGTAACCGTCGGGTGTCGCGTCCCGGCCGACGGTGACGACCATGCCGCCGTGCCCGTTGTTCGCCTGGTAGACCGGCACCAGGTTCATCCCGACCACCGCGCCCAGAGCGGTGAACAGGAAGAACATCAGGACCAGCCCGACCGACACCCACGGCTTGCGCCGCAGCCGCGGCAGCAGCCCGGCCATCGCGTCGGCGTCACCGTCGACGGTCGCCTCCCGACCCCGCCCGGCGAACGGCACGAACGCCGCCGCGACCTTCCCGGGTATCCCGGTCGCCAGGCCGAGCACGATCGTCGCCAGCAGCCCGACGACGAACAGCGCGCCGATGACGAGCAAGCCGGGGCCGACGGCTTCGTCGGCCAGGTTCCACGCGGTGGAATCGTCCGGAGCGGCCGCCTGCACCCACACGATCAGCCCGGCCCACAGCGGCGCGGCCACCAGCGACACGTGCCACAGGGTCCGGCATTCCCTGCGCAACCGG
>DASZXM010000303.1:0-8909 GCA_035546415.1 Pseudonocardiaceae bacterium | reverse complement strand
TCCTGGGGCGCGATCGGCGCGCGCACCGTGGAGAGCCAGGTGCACCGCCAGCTCGCCGCCGGGCTGTCCATGCCGGTGGGCATGAAGAACCGGCCGGACGGGTCGATTCCCACCGCGATCGACGCGATCCGGGCCGCCGCCGCCCGGCACGTGTTCACCGGTGTGAGTCGGGCCGGGCTGCCCGCCGTCCTGCACGCCACCGGCAACCCGGACTGCCACGTGGTGCTGCGCGGCGGGTGCGGCGGCCCGAACCACGATTCCGTCTCGGTGCGCACCGCGCTGGACCTGTTGGCCGCGGCGCACCTCCCGGCCCGGCTGGTGGTCGACGCCAGCCACGACAACAGCGGCAAGGACCACGAACGCCAGCCCGCCGCGGCCCGGGAGATCGGCGACCAGGTCGCGGCGGGCCAGGCCGGCATCGTCGGCGTGATGCTGGAGTCCCACCTGGTCGCCGGCCGGCAGGACACGGTGCCCGGTATCCCGTTGGTGTACGGACAGTCCATCACGGACGCGTGCATGGGCTGGGAGACCACACGGGACGTGTTGCACGATCTGGCCCGCAGCGTCGTCGCGCGACGCGGGAACGGTATGGCCCGACCGTCGTAACGTCGCGTCCGGCGGTGGCGCGGGCGGCCGGTCAGGCGCCGTAGGTCGCCTGCGTCACCGCGAACACGTTACGGTTGCCCGCGCCTTCCTGCAGCGTCCACAGCAGGTCCGCCTGGGTGTCGTCCTCCCAGTACGACAGGCTTTCACCGCTCGATATCCACGAGTGGGTGGCGGCCCCGGTGGCCGGCGTCCAGTAGTAGAGCTGTTTCTGGCCGGAGGAGTTGAACCACCAGCGGTTGTTGTGGGACGCGACACCGTTGAGGTTGTACCAGGGCAGTTGCAGCGCTTCGCTCGCCGTCGTCGTGGCGGCGAACGTGGTCGCACCGGAGGCGAACGGGAAGCGGATCGCGCGCGGCGCGCGGTTCGGGTAGGAGGTGCAGCCGGACTGGCAGGTGTACTCCACCATCACGATCGACTTGCTCACCCGGTCCAGCGAGATCGACGACCACGCGAGGTTGGTGCCCGACGTGGTGTTCGACGTGATCGTGCCGATCTGCGGCAGGACGTACGCGTAGTTGTGGGCGTAGTAGACGTTGCCGGACTGGTGGCCGATCTGGTCGGCGGTGCCGCCCGTGTTGGTGTGCAGGATCTTGCGCATGTCGAACACGCGCATGCCGTGGCCGGTGTCGGCGACGTAGAGGTAGTCGCCGTACCAGGAGACGCCGCCCGCGTGGATCGGGATGTCCTTGAAGTTCGGCGCCGACGCCGTGCCGGTGGGCTCGACCAGGAGGACCTTGCGGTACTTGTTGGGGTACGTCGCGTCCCAGTCGACGAGCGTGATGCGGCTGCGCGACTGGGCACCGTCGCAGCCGTCCTTCGTGTACCAGCTGACCAGCACGAGCTGGTGGCCGTCGTAGTTGCCGCTGTTGGCGGTGCCGACGGCGTCACGGCTGGTGGTGATGCCCTGCGGGTAGTTCGTGCAGTCGGAGTTGTCGCCGCTGTCGAAGCGGAAGCCGCCGGACAGCCCGGCGACCGACAGCGACGACGGCAGCGGTTCCCGGTCGTGGTTGGCGTTGTCCATCACCGTGTGCACCGGAACGGTCCCCAACGCCGTGACCAGGGCCGCGTTGATCGCGTCGAACTGGTGGTAGTTCGCGGTCAGCGTGTACTGCCCGGTGGGCAGGTTGACCGGTGCGGACGCGGCGGCAGCAGGCGGCGACAACGCGATCGCTCCGACGAGGGCACCCGAGGCGAGCACCGCCCCTGACGTGACCAGAACACGACGACGCAGCGACATGCGGCCCCCCAAAAAATCTGCAGAGTCGAGGCTAGGTCCGCGGTCACGCTAGAAGCGCCCTCCGGTTTCCGCAATCCCCCTTATGTCGCAACCAGGCACGAACACCCCCATTGTCGCCCATCGTCCGCCCGGTGTTCATCCCCGCGTCCGCGGACCGAGAAGTCCACTGTGGATGTTCAGGCGGCCAGGTCGCCGACCACGGCCCGCTCCAGCAGACCCACCGGCGGCATGCCCAGCCCCAGCAGGGTGTCGTGGAAACGGCGATGCGTGTAGCCGTCCCGCCAGACCTCGCGCGCCCGTTCCCGCACCCGGCGGATCTCCAGCTTGCCCAACGTGTACCGGCCGTACGTCGGGTCGTACGTGCCGCGCCGCGCCTCACCGGCGGCAGCCGTGCCCCGCAGGAACGCGTCCCGCTCGAACCGCGCGGTCGCGTCCGCGACGGACATGCCGCCGGTGTGCAGGCCGATCGAGCACACCAGCCGGGTCACCCGCAGCAGGGCCTCGACGCACATCCCGATCACGTACAGCGGGTCACCCGCGCGGAACCGCTCCTCGGCGTACAACTCCTCCGCGTAGTGCGCCCAGCCCTCGATGAACGCCATCGATCCCAGTGACCGGCGCACATCGCCGGTCACCCCGCGCAGGACACGACCGTGCGCGTAGTGGCCCGGTGTCACCTCGTGCACCGTGATCGCCGGCAGCGACGCACGGCTGAAGACCGCCAGCCACTCCTCGGTCTCCTCCGCCGTCCACGCCGGATCGGGCGGGACGATGTAGTAGTAGCTCGGGGCGTCCGGCTCGTAGGGCGCCGACCACGACATCATCGCCTGCGCGTACGACCGCGACGCGGGCGCCGGTCCCACCAGGCACGCCCCGCCGGGGTCGGCCATCAGGTCGTGGTCCAGGGCGAACGCGGTCACCTCGGCGATCAGCGCCCGCGCCTCGGCCATCACGTCGGCCATGGTCACCGGGTGGTCGCGCATCAGCGCGGGCACCACGTCGGCGGGCCGCTCACCGGGCGCGTGCCGCTCGACGGCGTCGGCCAGGATCGCGCGCAGCCGCGCCATCTCCCGCTCGGCGGTCCCGGTGATGTCCGCCAGGTCGACGACCATGCCCTCGCCCGCGCCCAACAGCCGCAGGAACTCCGACTCCCCCAGCGCCGCCGACGGGTCACCGTCGCGGGCGGCCCGCTCCACGTGGTCGGTGAACCGCCGCACGGCCGCCAGCGCGGCCGGGTCGTCGATGCCCGCGGCCAGGCCGCGCACCGACGGCAGGGTCGCCACGGCCACCGGCGCGGACACCCGGTCCAGGGCGGCGACGGCGTTGTCCACGGCCGCCGGCCAGGACCGCCGGTGCCGGTCCCGCGCGGCCCGGCGGACGTCCTCGGGTGCGTACTCGCGGTCGTAACAGGCCAGGTCCATGGCGCTCACGTGCACCAGCGGGTCGCGGCGGTGCAACTCGGCCTCACCGAACCTGATCCGCAGCCCGTCCTCGTACACGCCCAGCACGGCCGCGTCGAACGGGTCCTCGGGCAGCGGGCCGGCTCCGACCCGCGCCAGCGCCGCCGCCACCCCGGCGGGCGAGAGGTCCTGCAGCACACCGTCGTATTCGTGCAGTCCGACGTACTCGCGGCTGGTCGCGAGATCGAGTTCGACGGCGGCCCGCACCCGCGAGTCCATGATCCCTGCCATGCGCCGAGTGTGCCATCGCCTGCCGTCCGGGCGTAATCGTCCGGCGCGGCGTGGGTGCGGTGGGATCCCGTCAGCTCTCGAACCGTTCGATCGTCGGTGTCCGGCCGGGTGCCCAGAGTGCGACGAGTGTCGCGAGTGCCGGTGACGGGTTCTCCTGTTCCGCGGCCATGTGCCGTTCCAGCAGGTCGGCGTTTGTCCAGCGTTCGAGCAGCACGACGCGGTCGGGGTCGTCCAGGCCGCGGAACAGTTCGTACTGTTCGCAACCCGGTTCCTCGCGCACCGCGTCCCGCACGGAGCGGAACGCGTCGACGAACTCGTCCATCCGGCCCGCCGCGACCTGGATGGTGATCACATGCCGTATCGCCATGGTGGCCACCATAGTGACGCCGCACGACCGCGGGGCATCGCCGACCTGCTGGTCCGTTCG
This sequence comes from Pseudonocardiaceae bacterium, assembly GCA_035546415.1. Lineage (GTDB taxonomy): Bacteria > Actinomycetota > Actinomycetes > Mycobacteriales > Pseudonocardiaceae > DATEPR01. The sequence goes on along the minus strand of DASZXM010000303.1, from coordinate 4,948 downwards.
AGGGACCCGGCAATTGTGAACGGGCGCATTCCTCACCGGCGGCGGTTGTGGCGGGCCGGCCGGGTCAGGACCATTCGCCGCTGAGTCCGCCCTGCCAATCGGATTCGGTTCCCACCACAGCCCGACGGGAGAATCATGTCCAGATCGATCTCGCGACGGTTACCGGTCCTGCTCGTCGCGACAGCCGGTTCGCTGCTCGCCCTCGCCGCGCCGGCCACCGCCGCTCGCGCGGCCGTCACGCTGACCCAGGTCAGCAGCGACCCCTACACCGACAGCCAGGCACAGCACGCCACCGAGGTGGAGCCCGACACGTTCAGCGTCGGCTCGACGATCGTGTCCGTGTTCCAGGTCGGCCGGGTGTCCGGCGGCGGAGCGTCCAACATCGGATGGGCCACCTCCACCGACGCCGGCCAGACCTGGACGCACGGCTTCCTGCCCGGCACCACGGCCAACACCGGCGGCCCTTACGGACAGGTCAGCGACGCGTCCGTCGCGTACGACGCGAAGGACGGCGTCTGGATGACCTCCTGGCTGGGCGTGTCCGACTCCGGCACGGTGGACGTGGAACTGAGCCGCTCGACCGACGGCCGGACGTGGGGAAACCCGGTCGCGGTCGCCGCGACCGGCACGTTCTACGACAAGAACTGGACCGTCTGCGACGACCACCCCGCCAGCCCCTACTACGGGCACTGCTACACCGAGTACGACGACGCCAGCGCGGGCGACGCCGAACACATGAAGACCTCCACCGACGGCGGCCTGACCTGGGGTGCCCAGCTCAGCCCGGCCGACGCGCCCAGCGGTCTGGGCGGCCAGCCGGTGGTGCAGCCGAACGGGACCGTCGTGGTGCCGTTCTCGTCGGCCAGTTCCAACGCCGAGCGGGCGTTCGTGTCCAGCAACGGCGGCGCCAGTTGGGGCTCCAGCGTGCGGATCGCGACCGTCAGTCACCACCCGGTCGCCGGACTGGAGGACGAGCACGCCGCGCTGTCCCCGTTCGACGAACTGCGCGAGAGTCCGCTGCCCTCGGCGGAGATCGACGCCGCCGGCAAGGTGTACGTGACGTGGTCGGACTGCCGGTTCCGCACCAACTGCGCCAGCAACGACATCATCCTGTCCACGTCGACCAACGGCACGACGTGGACGTCCCCGTTCCGCGTGCCGATCGACGCCGCGTCGAGCACCGTCGACCACTTCACGCCGGGCATCGGCGTCGACCCGTCCAGTTCCGGCGGCACGGCTCGCATCGGCCTGACGTACTACTACTATCCGCAGGCCAGCTGCACCGACACGACCTGTCAGCTGGACGCCGGGTACGTGTCGTCCGCCGACGGCGGCAGCACGTGGACCGCGCCGACGCAACTGGCCGGCCCGATGACCCTGGCCTGGCTGCCCGACACCTCCCAGGGCCGGATGTTCGGTGACTACATCTCGACGTCGGTGCTGGCCGGCGGCAACGCCGTCACGGTCATCCCCGTGGCCGACGCACCCAGCGGGTCCGTGTTCGACGTCGGCATGTACGCGACCGTCGGCGGGCTGCCCGTCGGCGGCGGCAGCAGCGGCGGGAACACCGTCACCGTCACCAATCCCGGCAACCAGACCGGCACCGTGGGCACGGCGACCAGCCTGCGGATCACCGCGTCCGACTCGGCGTCCGGCCAGACCCTGACGTACTCGGCCAGCGGCCTGCCCGCCGGCCTGTCCGTCGACAGCGGCACCGGCCTGATCTCCGGCACGCCGACCACGGCCGGAACGAGCACGGTGACCGTCACGGCGACCGACACCACCGGTGCTGCCGGCTCCACGTCGTTCACCTGGACGGTGAACCCGGCCGGCGGCGGATGCACCGCCCCCGGGCAGATACTCCTCAATCCCGGGTTCGAGTCCGGCTCCGCGTCCTGGACGGCGAGCAACGGTGTGATCGGCCAGAACGGTTCGTCCGAACCGGCGCACACCGGTACGTGGGACGCGTGGCTGGACGGCTACGGCACCACGCACACCGACACGCTGACCCAGTCGGTGACGATCCCCGCCGGCTGCCACGCCGGCCTGTCGTTCTGGCTGCACGTGGACACGGCCGAGACGACCACGAGCACGGCGTACGACAAGCTGACCGTCAAGGCCGGCACGACCACGCTGGCCACCTACTCGAACCTGAACAAGAACACCGGATACGCGCAGCGGACCTTCGACGTCTCCACGCTCGCCGGACAGACCGTCACGGTGTCCTTCAGCGGCACCGAGGACAGCTCCCTGCAAACCTCGTTCGTCATCGACGACACCGCGCTGACAACCAGCTGACCGACCGCGGGACGGGACGGGTCCACGGCGGCCCGTCCCGCCACGGCGGCCGCTGAGCGACACAAAGACAGGTAAAACTGCGCAGCCTTAACTGGACAGTTTGGCCTGCGGGTTCTACCGTGGCGGTATGCACACGTCACGGTCGGCCGTACGGGCTTCGCAGGAGGTGCGGGCCGTCCTGGGGCGTCTGCGGCGACGGATTCTCGGTGCCGCCGAAGCGGACGACCTCACGTTCGCCCAGGCGTCCGTGTTGGCGCGGCTGTCCGGGAACGACGGGCTCACGGTCAGCGACCTGGCCACGATCGAGGGCGTGCGGCATCAGTCGATGACGGCGATCGTCTCGCCGTTGGTCGGTCTCGGGCTGGTGGAACGGCGGCCCGATCCCGGCGACGGGCGCCGCCTGCTGATCGTGCTCACCGCCGAGGGACTCCGACGGGTCGACGAGGGCAGGCGGGCCAGGAACGAGTGGCTGGCCGGGCAGTTGCAGCGCAAGTGCACCGAGGCCGAGCGGCAGACGGTGATCGCCGCGATGGCGATTCTCGAACGACTGATCCATGACTGACGACCACGTCACCACCGCACGGACGGGCTTCGACCGCAGGCTGATCCCGCCGATGATGTTGGGTTCGGTCCTCAACCCGGTCAACTCCACCATCATCGCCGTCGCGCTCATCCCGATCGGTGCGGCACTCGGCGCCCCGCCCGCGGAGACCGCGTGGCTGGTATCGGCGCTCTATCTGGCCACCGCACTGGGCCAGCCGATCGTCGGCCGGCTGATCGACATCTTCGGGCCGCGCCTGCTGTTCCTGGCCGGCACCGGACTCGTCGGCGTCGCAGGTGTCATCGGCGCCACCGCCCCGAACCTCGGGGTCCTCATCGTGGCACGGGTCGTGCTCGGTTTCGGTACCTGCGCCGGCTATCCCGCTGCCATGGCCCTGCTGCGCAGCGAGGCCGAACGCACCGGCCGGGACAGCCCGGCCGGCGTCCTGACCGCCCTCGCCGTGGCCAACCAGACCATCGCGGTGATCGGGCCGCTGCTGGGCGGCCTGCTCATCGGTCTCGGCGGGTGGCGTTCGGTCTTCCTGGTCAACGTGCCCCTGTCCGCCGCAGCCGTCCTGCTGGGCATGCTGCGGCTGCCGAAGCAGCACCGGCAGGTCGAGGCATCCCCCGCGGCCCGGCTCGACCTACCGGGGATGGCCCTGTTCGCCGTGATGCTCGTGTCGCTGCTGCTGTTCCTGATGAATCTCCGGCCGGGCAGCTGGTACCTGGTCGTCGTCACGGTCGCCGCCGGCGCCGTCTTCGCAGTGCGCGAGCTGCGGGCCGGCAGCCCGTTCATCGACCTGCGGGTCCTGGGCGGCAACGTGCCGCTCGTGGCGACCTACGTGCGCTCCCTGGTCGCCTACACCGTCTCCTACGGATTCCTCTACGGGTTCACCCAGTGGACCGAGAAGGGCTTCGGCCTGTCCCCCTTCGACGCCGGTCTGGTCCAGATTCCCATGTTCCTCGTGGCGATGGGCGTCTCGACCGTCACCGGCAGGCGGCGTGGAGTGCGCGGCAAACTCCTCGTCGGCGCCGCCGGCCAGATCGTCGCCTGCCTGCTGATGCTCACCCTCACCCAGGCCAGTCCCCTGTGGACACTGATCGCGGTCGCCGTGATCTTCGGTGTCCCGCAGGGCACCAACACGCTCGCGCTGCAGAACTCCGTCTACTACCAGGCGGAACCGGAACGGATCGGATCATCGGCCGGCCTGCTGCGCACGTTCGGCTACATCGGCTCGATGGTCGCCTCCGCCATGATCGCCGCGTCGTTCGGGCAACACGCCACCACGCCGGGAATGCACGTCCTGGCGTGGCTGATGCTCGGGGCCGGCGTGCTCTACCTCCTCGTCACCGTTGTCGACCGAAGCCTGCGACACGTCGCGGGCAACGAAAGGTGAAATCGTGGCCCGCACCGCCCTGCTCGCCATGGACCTCCAGGTCAGCCACATCGAGCGGATGCCCGACGACTACCTGCCGCGTGCCGCGGCCGCCCTGGCGACGGCGCGGGCCGCGAACGTCCCGGTGGTTCACGTGGCCCTGCGGCTGCGGCCCGGGCACGTCGACGTGCACCCCCGCAACCGGGTCTTCGGCGGCCTGCCCGCCGACGCCTTCACCGATGGCGACCCCGGCGCCGCCATCCACCCCGACCTGGCTCCCCGCGACGACGAGATCGTCGTGCACAAGAACCGGGTCAGCGCGTTCTCCGGCAACAACCTGCGCCAGATCCTCGCCGCGCGGGACGTCGGGGACCTCGTGCTCGCCGGCGTCGCCACCGGCGGCATCGTGTTGTCCACGGCTCTGCAAGCGGCCGACCTCGACTACGGCGTCACCGTGCTGTCCGACGCGTGCGCCGACCCCGACCCGGACCTGCACGACACCCTGACGACGCGGGTGTTCACCCGTCGCGGGGACGTCGTGACCACGGCCGCCTGGGCGGACCGACTGGCGGCGCAACCAGCGCGTTGAAGGTTGGGTCCCGCAGTCCTGCCAGGACCGGCGAGCAGTCTCAACCGGGGTATTCAACGATACTGTTGAACGGCATGGACATCGAACTCGGCATGGCCGAGCTGCGTGAGGTCGCGGGGTACGCGGTGGCCTGCGCCGAACCCGT
>DASZXM010000302.1:0-2119 GCA_035546415.1 Pseudonocardiaceae bacterium | reverse complement strand
GGCCGCCTCCATCAGCGTTTCGCATGTGTCTGCATGGCAACCTCTTCCGTCGTCCCGTCCAGAATGCCAGCCCGATTCGGAAAGGCCACGGGTTTCCTGTTTCGTGAATATCAGGAAACAGCTGCGCGCGCCGTGCCGGACATACACTCGAGAAATGGTTGACGTCGCAGCGCAGCTGATCACCGAACTGAAGAGCCTGCGCAAGGGCCGCGGTATCGACGACACCGATCTCCGGCACCGCCTGGGACCCGTGCTGTGCTCGCTGCTGGATGTGGTCCCCGGCGGCCCGGATGACACGGCGGCGGTCCGCGCCTGGCTGTCGCACCAGGCCGACCAGTTGCAGCCGGACCTGCGCCTGGCGCTGCTGGCCGCGTTCGGTCTGCACCCGGACGCCCGCCACCGCTTCTACGGCGAGCGGGTCAAGTGGCTGGCCGCCCAGCTGTGCCGCGACGAACGCACGGCGCAGCGGCGGGTCGACGAGGCCAGCGAACACGTCGCGGAGATCGCCGCGTCCACCGCCCGCCGCCGCACGATCACGGCCGACACCCCTTGGCACACGGCGGATCTGACGACCCTCGTCGTGCTGGACGGACCGACACCGGAAGTCGTCGAGTGGCGTCGCGTCGTCAGCCACATCGATGGCTTGGAGCTGGTCGACCTGGCCGTCACGGTCGCCGGCGAGCCCACCGGTCTGGGAGTGGACATCCTGTGCGGCGGCAGCCTGGTGCGCACCGTGACCGAGTCCAGCCGCCGGGTCGGGCTGGCCGTCGCGCCGCCGGTCCCGTTGGCCGAGGGGCAGGCGGCCGACCTGGCGCTGCGGTTCCGGGTGCCGGAGTTGCCGCACTACGTGTGCGTGCCACGGCACCGGACCGACCGCTTCGACCTGCGGGTGCGGTTCGCCGACCGGACGCCACGGCACGTGGTGCGGTTGTGCGGCGCGTTCCAGAGCGACGTCGACGACCCGGCAGGTCCGGGTGAGCCGGTCACGCCGGACGCGGCGGGGGAGCTGCGCACGACGTTCGACGACCTGCGGCCCGGCTTCGCCTACGGGGTTCGTTGGGCCGGCCGACCTGGGGTTGTCCAGTCAACGTCGAACTGCTCACACCTCCTTGATTGATTCTCGGGACAGCGGGTATCCAGAAATGGAGAGTGTTTCCGCTACGAGGAGGTTGGTGTGACAGTCGCGTTCGTACTGGCCGGTGGCGGTGCACTCGCAGCGTCCCAAGTGGGTATGCTGCGCGCGCTGACCGAGCGGGGCATCACACCCGACCTGGTCGTCGGCTCATCGGCCGGCGCCATCAACGCCTTCTGCTTCGCCGAACACCCCACCACGACTGGTCTGGACCGCCTGGAGCGGCTCTGGTCGCAGCTGCGCCGCAAGGATGTGTTCCCGCTCAGCCCCGGACAGATCGTGGCCGGGCTCGCCGGCTTCCGGGACGGTGTCGTCGCGCCCGACCGGCTGCGCTCCTACCTGGCCGACCACGTCGGCGACGCCGACCTCACCGAGACCCGCGTCCCGGTGCACGTCGTCGCGACCGACCTGGCCGAGGGCCAACCGGTCGTGCTGTCCTCCGGCCCGGCCGTGGATGCCCTGCTGGCCAGCACCGCCATGCCCGGCGTGTATCCGCCCGCCGTGCTGGACGGTCGCCAGTACGTCGACGGTGGCATCACCGCCGACACCCCCATCAAGCAGGCCGAGGACGCTGGGGCGACCGTCACGTACGTGCTGCCGGCGATCGGCCCGGAACCGGCCAGGTCGATGCCGCGCGGTGCACTGCCGGTGCTGCTGCACGCGATCGGCCACCTGTTCGGCCACGCCGTCGCCACCGACCTCGCCGCCGCCCGCGGCAAGGTGCACATCCTGCCCGCACCCGCCCAGGGACACGCCAACCCGTTCGACTTCCGCGCCACCGCCCGGATGATCCGCAAGGGCTACGAGCTGGCCAGCGACGCGCTGGCTGCGCCGGTAGCGGTCGCCTAGTGACGGGCCGGCGTCTAGAACTCGGCCCAGACCGTCTTGCCGGGTGTCAGTGACGTCACACCCCACCGGCTGGACGCCCGGTCCACCAATTGGAGGCCACGGCCGTGCGGTGTGTCCGCGCTCGGGTGTCGCACGTGG
>DASZXM010000301.1:0-4967 GCA_035546415.1 Pseudonocardiaceae bacterium | reverse complement strand
CGACGCGTCGCCTGGGCCGACCCCGGCCACTACGACTCGATCACAGCAGCGACCCGGGCGTCCGGAAGCCGCTCCCGCCTTCCCGCTCCGATGAATACAGTCATTCGTCGGAGCGGGGTGGGGAGCGCCGCCGGGGAAGGGACGGAGGAACGGCTACGTGGCACACTTCCGTCCGCCGTTCCTGCTGGCCCGGATGGCCGCGTACCGCACGGTCCTGGTGACCGTCCTGGTCATCACCTTCCTGGTGGGTGCGGTGCTCGCGGCCCTGGCCGTGTACGACGGGAGGGCGCTGCGGGCGGCCGCCTTCCAGCGGCTGGCCGGCGCGGACACCGCGATCACCGTCGCCACCGAGAGTGCGTCGGCCGCACAGTCCGCGGCACAGACCTCCGTGGTGCGCTCCGCCACGACGTCGGCGTTGGGCGCGGGCACGGCCACCGTGACCGCCGTGATGTGGTCCAACGGGGAGAACCTGCCGGCAGGCGCCGTCCCGGGCGCCCGGCCGGGCGACCAGGATCAGGCACTGCTGGCCGGATTCGGCTCCCTGAGCGGCTCGGCGACCCTGGTGAACGGGCAGTGGCCGGGCGCGGCGCACGCGGACAGCACCGTCGCGGCGGCCGTGCCGGAGGCGGTCGCGACCGCGCTGCGGCTAGCGGTCGGATCGACCTTCGACGTCCGGGACGCCATCACCGAACACCACGTCCGCTTACGGATCGTCGGGATCTACCGGCCGCTCGGCTCGCCGAGCGCCTACTCGGCGCTGAACCAGATCCCCGGCACCGGCGTGCGGTCCGCGCCGCCGTTCTTCACCTTCGGGCCGTTCGACGTCGATCCGGCCGTCTTCACCGGCGGTCCGGTGACACCCGAGCAGACCACGTGGGACGTCCAGCCGTCGCCGCTGGTGCTGGCCGGCCGCAGTCCGGACGCCGACGTCGCCGCCGTCCACAACCTGACCACGGCGTTGTTGAACTCCGCGACCCTCGGCACGGCGCAGGTCCGCACGACGTTGACCACGCAGCTCTCCGCACTGGCGACGGCGGGGAACACGACCCGCACCGAACTCGCCGGCGTCGCGCTCGTCCTGCTCGCGCTGACCGTCGCGGCGCTGGTCATCACGACCCGGCCGCTCGGCGCGCAGCGCGAGGCCGAGACCTTCCTGCTCGCCCTCCGCGGCCGCAGCCGCCGACAAGCCGCACTCGCCAACGTCGGCGAGGCGGTCACGCTCGGTGTGATCACGATGGTGGCGGCCGCACCCACCGGAACGGCGCTGGCCGCCGCCCTGGAACGTGACGGACCCCTGGGCGACGTCGGTGCCGAGGGCGCCGCCGCGGCTGCCGGGCCGGCGCTGGACCCGGCGCTGCCACCCGGTGCCGCCTGGCTCGCGGTTCTGGGAGTCGCGCTGTTCGCGGCCGCCATCCTGATCATCGCCGCCGCACGCCGGTTCTCCCCCAGCGGTCGGCTGGAGCGGACGGGCCGGCAGTCCCGCCTGGCAGGCGCGGCGCGGGTCGGCGTCGACCTGGCCGTGCTGGCGCTCGCCGCGACCGCCTACTGGCAGCTGCGCAGCCTGTCCGCGGGCCCGCCCGCCGACGCGCTGGTCGTGCTCGCGCCGGCTCTCGCGTTGCTCGCGTGCGCCCTGCTGTGCCTGCGGCTGCTGCCGCTGTTGGCCGGCCTGGGCGACCGACTGGCCGCGCGCGGTCGCCGCATGGGTTCCGCGCTGGCGGTCTGGCAGATCAGCCGTCGGCCCCGGCACCACGCGGGCCCGGCGCTGCTCATCGTCCTCGCGGTCGCAGGCGGGACCTTCGCGCTGTGCCAGCACGCCACTCGGCAGCGGTCGATCGGCGACCAGAGCGACTACACCGCGGGCGCCCAGGTCCGGCTCGACATCAACGGGTCGTACTTCGCGCCGGCCGTCGCCGGGGCGGTCCTCGCCGACCGGTCGGTGCGGGCGGTCACCCCGGTGATCCAGACCACCGGCTACAACGGCAGCGTGGTGATGGCCATGGACAGCCGCACCGCCCAGCGGACGGTGTTGACCCGCCCGGACCAGTACTCGTCGTCGCCGACGGCACTGTGGGCGGAACTGCACACCGGCTCGCCGACCGACGAGCCCCTGCCCGGGCGTCCGACGGCCATCGGCCTCACCGCCACGCTGTCCCCTGCTGGTTCGGCCGGTGTCAGCGGCGCGCAGGTCGCGCTCACCGTCGAGGACTCGCTCCACCGGTTCACCCGGCTCACCGCGCAATCGCTGCCCGACGACGGATCGTCGCACCCGCTGACCTTCCCGATCGCGCCCGGTGCCGCCTACCCGCTGCGCGTCGCCCAGATCTCGCTGAGCTACCTGGCGCCACGGACCCGCGCCGCGAACGCGACGCTGACCCTCAGCCCGGTGACGTCGTCCGCCGGTTCGACCGCGCTCCGGCTCGGCGGCTGGGCCACCCAGATCCAGTCCACCGACCTGCGGCGCGCCGTCACCGCGACCCGGTCCGGCGCGTCGAGCCAACCGGCCGCGGACGCCCAGCTGACCGGATCGCCGACCGGCACCGGATCGGGCGGCTGGTCGCTCGGCTTCTCCCCCGGCTACGGCGTGCTCCCACCGAGGGTGGCGCCGTCGCACCCGGCGCGGGTGACACTCACCGTCGCCCCCGCCGCCCCGGCCGAACTGCCCGTGCTGGCCACCGACGCGTTCCTTTCCTCGAACGGGCTGGCGATCGGGTCGCGCACGCAGGTCGCGGTGGACGGATTGGCCATCCCGGCCCGCATCGTCGGCAGTGTCGCGGCATTCCCACCGGTCGGCGGCTTCGACGTCAGCGGCGGCCTGGTCGTGGACGACGACGCGCTGCAGTATCGACTGCTCGACCAGGGCCTGACGCCGCTGGCCACGACCTCCTACTGGCTGGACACGGCAGGCGGGGCGGTGCCGGCCGGCCTGCCGGAGGGCGGCGCGACGGTCACCACGCTCGCCGCGACCCGGTCGGCGCTGGCCGACGACCCGCTCACCCAGCTCATCCAGCAGAGCCTGATCGCGCTGGGGATCAGCGCCGGCATTCTGGCACTGGCGGCCCTGTGGGCGGCAGTGGCGGCGGCCCGGCGGGAGCGCGCCGACCAGGAGGCGGTCCTCATCGCACTGGGCATCTCCGGGCGCCGGCAGGCGCTCCTGCAGGCGGCCGAGGTCCTCGCGGTCGCCGGGCCGGCTGCCGTCGCCGGCCTCGCCGCGGGCGTCCTGCTGTCCCGGCTGATGCTGCCGTACCTCACGTTGACCAGCGCCGCGACGGTCCCGGTGCCGTCCCTGGTGGTCGTCGTCGCCTGGTTGCCGTCGCTGGCGCTGGCCGCGGCGATGGTCGCCGGGCCGGCACTGGCCGCCGCACTGGCCGTGGTGGCCACCCGGCCCGACGCGGCCGCCCGACTGCGCACACTGGACGTCGCGTGACCGGCCGCGACGACGAGCGGCACGCCGCCCGGCCGAGGCGGATCACCGCCGTCGTGGGCGCCGTGGCCGGGAACGGGCTCGGCGCTGCCCTCGTGCTCGCGCTGCTGGCCGGGGCCGGGTCGTTCGCCGCCACCGTGGTGCCGAGGGAGAACGCCCGGGCGCAGAATGCCGCGCTGCACGCCGAACTGGCCTCGGCCGGCCCCGGCACGTCCTCGCTGTTCGGCACGTCCGATCTGGGCAGCCTGCAGCAGACCCTGCGGGCGGGCGCGTCCGACAGTTCGGTCGCCCTCGACCAGTTGGGTGAGCCGGACCGGGCGTTGCGCACCGAGTTGGCCTCGCTCGGCGTGCCGTTGTCGGCGAACCGGGCGGACGACTGGCAAGGCATGGACACCAACCAGTACCGGGCCGCACTGACGAACCCGACCCCGGCGCAGTCCGCGCTGCCGAAGATCCGGACGGCGCTGAACTACCGCAGCGACCTGAGCGATCACGCCGTCCTGGTCCAGGGCACGCTGCCGAACCGGGCGACCAGCCCGGCCGGCGCGGACCGGCCCGGCTTCTTCCAGGTCGCGCTCAGCCAGCGGACGGCGGCGACCTTCCACGTGGGCGTCGGTCAGACCCTGACGCTGGCCGCCGCCGCCGAAAGTCCGATCCGCTTGCAGGTCACGGGAATCTTCAAGGCCAGGGACCCGGGCGACGACTTCTGGAGCTTCGACCTGCTCGCGGTCACGCCCGAACTCCAGCAACCCAACGTCGGCCCGGCGTACTGGGAGTCCGACGCGTTCATCGGCTCTGGTGAGGTCGCCGCGTTCGAGGACGCGTTCAGCGGCGAGCACGTGGAACTGGAGTACGGCCTGCCGCTCGACCTCTCCCACCTGACCAGCGGTCAGGCCCAGCCGCTCGCCGACGCGATGGTCACCGCCACGTCCTACGCCGCCGACCTCCCGCTGCCCGGCGGCACCGGCACGCTGTCGGTCGACCTGGCAGGCGGCATGACCCGGCCGTTGGGCCAGTTCCTCAGCCAGCGTCGGGCCGTGGACGCCGTGCTGTCCATGGTGGTCGGATCGCTGGCCGCACTCGGCGCGGCGGTGCTGCTGCTGTGCATCGTGCTGCTCGCCGAACAACGCTCGGCGGAGTTCGCGCTGCTGCGCGCCCGCGGCGCGTCCGGCCGGCAACTCGCACTGCTCGCCGCCCGAGCCGGCGCGATCAGCCTGGTTCCGGCCGCGGCGGGCATGCTGTTGGGCCACGCGCTGGTGCCCAGCCCGCTGCCGATCCTCGCCGACTGGTGGGCGCCCGCGCTCATCGCCCTCGTCGTCCTCACCGGGCCCGCTGTGGCCGCGGCGGTCCGCTACCGGGCGCGGGCCACGAAAACCTCGGACCGCTGGTCGGCCGTTGCGGTCGGCGTCCGGACGCAGCGCACCGGTGCCCGCCGGGTGAGGATCCGGCGGGCCGTGGGCAGTGCCGCGGCGGTCGCGCTGTGCGTCGGCGCGGTCGCGGTGCTCCGCTACTACGGCAGCGGATCGACGGTGTTGGCGGCGCTGGC
>DASZXM010000300.1:0-3097 GCA_035546415.1 Pseudonocardiaceae bacterium | reverse complement strand
GTACCGTCGCCGGCTTGGTCGTCGGCGACCTCACCCTCGGTATGACGGTCGGCGCGACCCTGGAACTGGCCGCACTGGGCGTCTACACCTATGGTGGCGCCACCATTCCGGACTACACCACCGGCGCCATCGTCGGTACGGCGCTGGCGCACGCCGCGCCCGGTAGTTTCGCCCAGCAGACGGCTTTCGGCCTCGCGCTCGGCATCCCGGCCGCCGTGGTGCTCACCACGCTGGACCCGATCGGCCGGTTCCTGCCGACGTTCTGGATCCACCGGGCCGACCAGGCCGCGATCGAGGGCCGAACACGGGAGTTGACAGTCCTGCACTGGACGGCGTTCATACCCTGGGCGGCGGTCCGTGCCATCCCGACGTTCCTCGCCGTCTACTACAGCGGCGCGGTCGGCGCGTTGGAACGGGATGTGCCCCAGTGGTTCGTGAACGGCATGACACTCGTCGGCGCCATCCTGCCGGCCGTCGGTTTCGCGATGCTGCTGAAACTGCTCCCGGTCGCCAGGTACTGGTACATGCTGCTGATCGGCTATGTGCTGTTCGCGTACCTGAACGTGCCGCTCCTGGGCATCGCGCTGTTCGGCGTGGCGATCGCGTTCATCTTCGTCACCCTCAAGCCCTCGACCGTCTCCGTGGCAAGGCCGGATCCCGCCGTGACACGGCCGGCAGGCGCCACCGCCCACGAGGAAGGAGAGCCCAGCAATGGCTGAGAGCACCGTCGTCACGCCGGCTGACGAAGCCCAGCCGGTCGGCATCCCCAAGCGGGTGCTGAACAGGTCGTTCTGGCGCTACTTCTGGTCGTTCCAGATCTCCTGGAACTACGAGCGGATGCAGGCACTGGGCTTCTGCTGGTCCATCATCCCGGTGCTGCGCTACCTCAACCGGGACGACCGCGAGTTCGCCGAGGCGATGCAGCGGCACCTGTCGTTCTTCAACACCTCGCCGATCATCGGTGGCCCGTTCATCCTCGGCAGCACCATCGCCATGGAGGAGGGCGGTTCCCGGGCGTCGTCGGACAGCATCAAGATCGCCATGATGGGCCCGCTGGCCGGCATCGGCGACGCGCTGACGTTCGTCGTCTACAACAGCATCATCTTCACGTTGGGCGCCAACTGGGCGTTGCAGGGCAAGATCCTCGGCCCCATCTTCGTGGCGATCCTGGTGCTGGTGCCCTACTTCCTGGTCCGCCGCTGGCAGTTCACCTTCGGCTACAAGCAGGGCAAGAACCTGTTGTCCCATCTGGCGTCGGGCACGCTGGAACGGGTCAACGAGGGCCTGATCATCCTCGGCCTGATCGTGTTGGGCGGCTTCATCCCGAGCATCGTGAAGATCGTCATCACGCGGTCGTACTCGGGCAAGGCGGCCACCGGCGGCAAGGCGGCCGCGGCGACGACCGTGCAGAGCCAGGTGGACCAGGTGCTGCCGTACCTGTTCCCGGTGGCGGTCACCGCGTTCATCTACTTCCTGCTGAAGAAGTTCAATCTCAACCCGATCTGGGCGATCGTGATCCTCTTCGCCATCGGGCTGACACTGGGTGGTCTGGGCTGGTTCGCCAAGGTGCTGCCCGGGACGTGATTCACCCGAATTGATTCACCTGAAGGATGTTGCGTTCGCGGCGCCGGCAACGTTGACTGTTGCCGGCGCCGCACGCCTTGCGGACGCCAGGAGGGTGTGCGGATGACGACGGTTCCGGTGGTGCTGGTCGGACACGGCGGTTACCCGGCCGGTGTGCGGGACGCCGTCGAGATGATTCTCGGCGAACAGGACAACGTGGCCACCGTGTCGCTGCCGCCGGACGGCAGCACCGAAGCCGTTGCCGACGAGGTCACGGCCGCCGTCGCGCGGCTCGGCGGCTCCGGTGGCGCGCTCGTGCTGGCCGACCTGATGGGCGGCAGCCCGGCCAACGCGGTCGGCCTGCTCGCGCTGCGTGACCCGAACCTCCAGCTGGTGGCCGGGCTGAACCTGGCCATGGCGCTGGAGGTGCTCACCAACCCCGCGGAGACGGCCGCGGAACTGGCCGGCGTCGCCGAGCACGCGGGCCGCGAGGGCGTCGTCGACGTCGCCGCGCAACTCCGAGCGGCGGCGGGGCAGACCGGCACATGAGATATTCGGCCACCACAGTGGACGTGACGCCGCCGATCGGGGCGCCACTGGGTGGCTACGCGGCACGCGGTGACCACCGGGCGACCGGTGTGCACGACCGGTTGACGGCGAGTCTGCTGTGGCTGTCCGGTCCCGACTCGGCCGTGTGCTGGGTCGCCCTGGACGCGCTGGGCGTGCACCCCGACACGGCCGCCCGCATCCGTACCTCGGTCGCGGCGAAACTGGACATGGCCGCCGACGCGGTGCTGGTCTGCTGCTCCCACACGCACTCCGCGCCCGCCGCGTGGTGCCGGGCGGCGTTCGGACCGGCCGAACCGTCCGACGACGGCCTGGTCGACCGGCTGGTCCGGGACATCACGCGGGGCGCGGCACGCCTGCCGGCCACCGCGACGGACGCCACGCCGGGCTGGGCGACGGTGCCGGAGGTCGGCGTCGGCGGCAACCGCTACGACCCGGCAGGCCCGCACGACACGTCCACCGGGGTGCTCGCGCTGCGCGACGCCGACGACGCGGTGGTGGCCGTGCTGGCCGACTACGCCTGCCATCCCACGGTGCTCAGCCACGCGAACCTGGCTTACTCCGCCGACTACCCGGCGGCCGCGCGGCGGGTGGTGCGGGCCGGCCTGGAGGCCACCGAGGGCGTGGAGACACCGCCGGTGATCGTGTTCCTCCAGGGCGCGGCCGGTGACATCAGCACCCGGTTCACCCGGCGGGCGTCCACGTTCGCCGAGGCCGACCGACAGGGCGGCATCCTCGCCGGTGCGCTGCTGCGCGGCGTCCTGGCCGCCGACGCCACCCGCCTGGGCGATGCGGCCCCGTTCGTGCTGCGCAGTGAATGCCGGGTGCCGACGAGACCGACACCGTCACCGGCCGAGATCCGCTCGACGCTCGCCGACGCGGAACGGGCGTGGACCGCGCTGCGCTCCACCCCGGACACACCGGCGGCCCGGATCGCGCGGACCCGGTACGAGGGCGCGTTGACGAT
>DASZXM010000299.1:0-6621 GCA_035546415.1 Pseudonocardiaceae bacterium | reverse complement strand
CGCGAAGGCGGCGAACTTCGAGCAGTTCAGCGGCACCGTGCCGGTGCGCCGCATCGGCACCGCGGACGACGTCGCGGACGCCATCGCCTACCTGATCGGCAACACCTACACCAACGGCGTCGTACTCCCGGTGGACGGCGGAATCCGCCTGACCTGACCGAAACGAGCCGGACCGGACCGGGCCGGCCGCACACCGGCCGGACCGACGGGAGCCGGGTTCACTCCGACCGCGGCCACAACGCCGGGTCCGGCTGGAAGTGCACGAGCATGCCCTCGCCGTCGACGTCGGCGCCGGTCACCTCGCACCGCCGCAACACCGGCGGCAGCGCGAACAGCCGGCGCCGGCCGTCCACGGTGAGCGCCAGTTCGTCGCCCACCCGGGCCAGGTCCAGGTCGTCGGCGGCGGCCAGCGGCACGGCGATCCGCAACCGGTACCGGGCCTGTAGGCCACGGCCGCTACCGGACACCGACAGCAGTGGAGCCGACCGCTCCGCCGCGTCGTCGTACAGCGGGTCGTCGTCGACGTACACGTCCTCGGCCAGGGCCAGCAGTGCCGGCACGCCGACGGGTTCGGCCGCCAGGTGCGGCACGGTCCGCATCGGCACGTCGGTGCCGGCGGCGAGTTCGTCGAGCACGGCCTGCTGCTCGTCGCGGCGCGTGTGCAGCCACATCGCGGACGCGCCGCGGCGCGGTCCGAACACCGGGATCAGCCGGTTGGCGATCAGCCCGTCGACGCGCACGCCCTGCACGGCCAGTGCCGTGAGCGTGCGGCGCGTCTCGGCGGCGACGACGCGTTCCGGTGTCAGGACGAGGCGGACGCTGGTGCGGGACCGGTCGGCGAGCGCGGCGCGCAGCGCCTCCAACCGTTCGGCCAGGCGGCTCAGCGCGTCGGCGGCCGCGTCCCACCGGTCCACCTGCCGGGCGCCCGCGATGCCGGCGAGCAGGCCGCGCACCACCCTGCGGTGCGTGGGGAACAGCCGTTCCAGGTAGCCGGACAGCGCTTCGGGCAGCGCGAGCAGCCGGAGGGTCTCCGCCGTCGGGCCACAGTCGACGACCACGACCTCCCACGGCCCGGCAGCGGCCAGCCGGTACACCTCGGACAGCGCGAGCAGTTCCTCGACGCCGGGCAGCACGGTCAGCTCCTCGGCGTCCAGTTCGTCGACGCCGGCGCCGGCCAGCAGGGTGCGCAGGTGGGTGCGCAACTGCTGCCAGCTGCCGTCGACCAGCCGGCGCACGTCCAGTTGGCTGGCGAACAGGCCGTCGGCGCCGGACAGCTCGCTCGGGTCGCCGGACAGCGGCACGTCGAGTGCGTCACCCAACGAGTGCGCCGGGTCGGTGGACACGACGAGGGTCTTGCGCCCGGCCGCGGCCAGGCGGGCGGCCGTCGCGGCCGCGAGGGTGGTCTTCCCCACACCGCCCTTGCCGGTGAACAGCAGGACGCGCATGTCAGGCGCCGTTCTCGACCCGTCGCTTCAGTTCCTTCAGGGCCGTGTCCATGATCACCTTCTCCGCCTTGCGGCGCAGCAGGCCCAGCAGCGGGATGGCCAGCTGGACGGCCAGCGTGTAGGTGACCTTGGTGTGCTCGCCCTGCGGCTCCAGCGCGTAGCTGCCCTTCTGGGAGCGCTGCATCTGGCCCTTCACGAGGGTCCACCCGACACCCTTGTCGTCCGGGTACCACTCGTAGGCGAGCGTGTAGACGTCCTTGATCGGACCGGCGTCCAGGGTGAACTGCACCTGGTCGGCGCGGCCGTCGTCGCCCTGCTTGAGCACCTCGGTCTGCTTGACCGCGTTGGTCCACTCGGGATACGCGGCGAAGTCCGCGATCACCGCCATGATCCGCTCCGGCGGGGCGTCGATGACGATGGACTGGGTGGACTCGTCGGCCATGCCCGGAGGCTACCGTCTCGCTCACCACCGCAGCACGTACGGCGCCCCGGTCCGCTTGAAGTGGCCCACATTGACGCACTCGGTCCGCCCGATCCGCACCCGAGGCGCGAGCGGTTGGTGCACGTGGCCGAACAGCGACCAGCGCGGCTGATGCGTGCGGATCGCGGTGAGCAGCGTCGGCGACGCCTGTTCCGGCCGGCGCGCCACGACGTCGTAACCGAGCTCCGGCACGGCGGGCGGGATGTGGCTGCACAGCACGTCGACCGCGCCCAGGGCGGCGACGCTCGCGTCGAAGTCCTCGCGGGTGCGCAGATAGGGCACCCAGACGCCGGTCCGCCGCGGCACCTGGCCGGGCGCCAGCAGCGCACCGCCGACGAACCCGAACCGCAGCCCACCCACGTCGGCCGTCGCACCGTCCAGGACGTGGATGTCGTCGCCGGCGTACTCCGGCCACAGCGCCGGCACGTCCACGTTTCCCGGGGTGGCATAGGTGGGGGCGGTCATCGCGCCGAACAGCTTCGCGTACTGGTCGCGGATCGCGGCCTCGACGACGTCGGCCGCGTCCTCCAGGCCCGACCACAGCTCGCGTGCGTACTGGGCGAGGCCGGTGAGCTGCCGGTTGCGGCGCAACTCGGCGAACACGGCGACCTTCTCCGGGCCGAACACCGCGCCCAGGATGCCCTGGGAGTGGTCGTGGTAGTCCACGAAGTCCAACAGGTCGCCGAGCACGACGAGCGCGTCGGCACCCTCCCCCGCCCTGGCCAACGCGTCCGCGTTGCCGTGTACGTCGGACACCACGTGCACCCGCATACCGTCGACATTACGGGTCGACAGGCGGGCAGCCGGGAGCTCGGCCGTCCTCCAGCACGGACTTCAGGTCCAGCGCGATGCGCTTGGCGGCCAACTGACGGCGCCTGCGTTCCCGGTCCACGTCCTTGCCGCTGCCCGGCCGGGCCGGGTCGGCGCGCAGGAAGTAGTGCAGGACGGTGCCGTCCAGCACCGGCTCCAGCCACACCTCCATGGTGCCGACGAGCGCACCGCGTACCGTCCAACGCAGGCCCTCGTCCCCTCTGTCCAGGTAGACGGCCAGGGTCAGGTCCGGCCAGTACCGCCGCCACGCGGCCGGATCGGCGAACGCGGAGGCCACGATCTTCGGCGGCACGACCAGGAATGTCTCGTCGACGATGTCCACTGCTGGCACGGGGTGCAGAATGCCACGACCATAGGGGGGTGCCAGCCCTTAGGGAGCCCCCGGGCTGGTGTCCGACACCACGGGCACGCTAAGTTTCCCACCGGTAACATTTCCAGGCACGGAGGTTGACGTGCGCGAATACACCGTCCAGGCGACCAGTCCGGTGGCCGATGAGGAGAACCTCACGGACATGGTGTGGGCCAACGCGGAACGGTTCGGCGACGCGGTGAGCTTCCAGCGGCGCGTGGACGGCACCTGGGTGGATCTCACCGCGAGAGATTTCGCCGCCCAGGTGATGGCCGTCGCCAAGGGCCTGGTCGCGATGGGCATCCAGCGGGGTGACCGCGTGTGCCTGATGTCGAAGACCAGGTACGAGTGGACGCTGCTGGACTTCGCCATCTGGGCGGCCGGTGCGATCACCGTGCCGGTGTACGAGACGTCGTCGGCCGAGCAGGTGGAGTGGATCGTCTCCGACTCGGCGGCCTCGGCCGTGATCGTCGAGACGTCGGCGCACCGCAGTGTCGTCGACGGCGTCGTCGACCGGCTCGGCCAGGTCCGGCACGTGTGGCAGATCGACGGCCCCGCGTCCGGCGGCGCCCCCGGTGCGGTCGACGAGCTGACGGCGCTCGGGGCCGGCGTCACCGACCATCAGGTGCACCAGCGCCGCCGCACGGTGCGCGCCGACGACATCGCCACGATCGTGTACACGTCGGGCACCACCGGCCGGCCCAAGGGCTGCGTGCTGACGCACCGGAACCTGCTGGCCGAGGTGCGGGCGGACGTCAACGCGTTCCCGGAGATCGTGCAGCCGGGCAGTTCGCTGCTGCTGTTCCTGCCGCTGGCCCACGTGCTGGCCAGGGCGTTGGCGCTGACCTGCGTGTACGCGCGGCTGACCGTGGGGCACACGGCGGACGTGAAGAACCTGCTGGACGACCTGGGCACCTTCCGGCCGACGTTCGTCGTCGCGGTGCCCAGGGTGTTCGAGAAGGTCTACAACGGCGCGAAGCAGAAGGCGCACGGCGAGGGCCACGGCAAGATCTTCGACGCGGCCGAGGCCACGGCGGTCGCGTACAGCGAATCGCTGGACCACCGCGGCCCCGGTGTGGGCCTGCGGCTGAAGCACGCGCTGTTCGACCGGCTGGTGTACTCGAAGCTGAAGGCGGCACTGGGCGGCCGGTGCATCGCGGCCGTGTCCGGCGGCGCACCGCTGGGCGAGCGGCTGGCGCACTTCTTCCGGGGCGTGGGCGTCCCGGTGCTGGAGGGTTACGGGCTGACCGAGACGAGCGCGGCGGCGTGTGTGAACACGCAGGCGGCGCTGCGGGTCGGCACGGTCGGCCGGCCGGTGGCCGGCACGTCGGTCCGGATCGCCTACGACGGCGAGATCCTGATCAACGGCGACGTGGTGTTCCAGCAGTACTGGAACAACGAGGCCGCGACGAAGGAGGCCCTGGAGGACGGCTGGTTCCACACCGGCGACCTGGGCTCCCTGGACGGCGACGGCTTCCTGCGCATCACCGGCCGCAAGAAGGAGATCATCGTCACAGCGGGCGGCAAGAACGTGTCCCCGGCCGTCCTGGAGGACCGGCTGCGTGCCCACCCCCTGATCAGCCAGTGCATGGTGGTCGGCGATCAGAAGCCGTTCATCGGCGCGCTGATCACCATCGACGAGGAGTTCTTCCCGGCCTGGAAGGCCCAGCACCACAAGCCGGCGGGCGCTTCAGTGGGCGACCTGGCCCAGGACCCGGACCTGCTGGCCGAGATCCAGGCGGCGGTCGACGACGCCAACCAGGCGGTGTCGCGGGCCGAGGCCATCCGCAGGTTCCGCGTCCTCCCGGTGGACTTCACCGAGGACCGGGGCGAGATGACCCCGAGCCTGAAGCTGCGCCGGGCGGTCGTGGCGAGGACGTACGAACGGGACATCGCCGCGATCTACTCCTGACCCCTCCCGGTCCCGATGCGACGGTGCGCCGCCAGGAATTTCCTGGCGGCGCACCGTCGTCCGTGGCAGTCCTGCTCAGCGGTAGCGGCGACGCCGGGGTCCCAGCACGAACAGCAGGAACACCAGCGGGATGATCGGGAAGAACACGTGGGCCGCGACCGCGAGGATCCCCTGCACGACCAGCAACCCCACCAGCACCAGCATCACCGTCGCGAACGGGCCCGCCCGGCGGGCCGGCGGCAGTGGCCGCTGCGGGAACGTGCGCTGCGCCCACGGCGGGATCGACGGCAGCGGGAACGGCTGCTCCCAGGGATGCGTCGGCCCCGGTGGCGGTGCCAAGGGGTCGACGGGCAGGTCCTTGGTCAGGACGCGCAGGTCACCGATGGTCTTGGCCGTGTAGGCCGCGCCGCTGCGCTCCTCGAACTCGGGCAGGGTCAGCCGCCCCTCGCCCACCTGTCCCTGCAGGGCCTGGACGACCTTCTCCCGGTCCGCGTCGGAAGCCCGCATCTCGTCCGCGTTCGTCATGGCCGCCACCCTCCGCGTAGCCGACACCAACCATGTTGCCTCAGCTCGTGCGATGGGCGCATCCACCCAGGGATCGTTCCCGGCGTACAACGGCAGGTGTAGATACAAGGGCAACGTACGGTCCTGGTCGGGTGTTCCACCCGACACCGTGTGACGTGCGCGACTACCCGTCCAGCAGCTGCCGCAGGCGGTCGGCCAGGTCGGCCCAGTCCCACGCCTCGCGGGCCCACTCCCGGCCGGCGCCCCCCAGCTTGGCGGCGCGCTCGTGGTCGGCCAGCAGACCGGCAACCACATCGGCCAGCTCGTCGACGTTGCGGCCGTCGACCACGTGCCCGGTGACACCGTCCCGCACGGTCTCCGGTGCGCCGCCGGACCGCCCGGCCACCACCGGCAGGCCGGTGGCCGACGCCTCCAGGTACACCAACCCGAACGCCTCCACGTCCAGCCCGCCACCCCGGGTGCGACTGGGCATCGCGTAGACGTCGCCGGCCGCGTAGTGTCCGGGCAGCTCGGTCATCGCCACCGAGCCGGTGATCACCACGTGACCGGCCAGCCCGGCCGCCAGCGCCTCCAGCCGGTCCCGGTCCGGCCCGCCGCCGACCAGCAGCAACGCGGCATCCGGCACCCGCCTGCGGATCTCGGGCAGGGCGCGGATCAGCATGTCCTGGCCCTTGCGTGGCACCAGCCTGGACACGCACACCACGACCGGCCGGTCGCCCAGCCCGTACCGGGCGCGCAGCGCGGCGCGTGCCTCCGGGTCGGGCCGGAACCGGTCGGTGTCCACGCCCGGCGGCAGGTACTCCAGCGCCGCCATCGGCCCGAACGCGGCCGCGAACCGGGACCGGGTGTACCGGCTGACGAACGTGAGCACGTCCACCGTCGACCCGATGCGGCGCAGCGCCTGCCGGGCGCCCGGCAGCATCGACCAGCCGACCTCGTGGCCGTGCGTGCTGGCCACCACCCGGATCGCGCCGGCACGGCGCAGGTGCGGGGTGAGCAGCGCCAGCGGCGCCGACGCCCCGAACCACACGGCCTCGCACCGCTCGGTGCGCAGGATCCGGGCCGCCCGGCGCGCCAC
>DASZXM010000298.1:0-9425 GCA_035546415.1 Pseudonocardiaceae bacterium | reverse complement strand
ACGTTCGGCACGATCAAGACAAAGGCCGCGATCAAGGACGCCGCGCGCGTGCTGCACGGCCAGCCCGGCTTCTCCATCGCCGACCGGATCTCCAAGGCGCTGCCGCCGCCGATCATGGCGAAGGACATCCCGCTGTGGGGCATCTTCGACCCGAAGCACGAGCGCTACCAGGAAGCCACCGAGGTCCGCACGCTCGCCGAGACCGACCCGCAGGTCGGCAAGATCATGGAGACGGCGCGCGGCCTGGAGGGCCTGGTCCGCAACGCCGGTGTGCACGCGTGCGCGGTCATCCTGTCGTCCCAGCCGCTGGTGGACGTCATCCCGCTGTGGCAGCGCGACGACGGCTCGGTGATCACCGGCTGGGACTACCCGTCGTGCGAGGACATCGGCCTGCTGAAGATGGACTTCCTCGGGTTGTCCACGCTGACGATCATCGACGACGCGATCAGGTCGGTGAAGGCCAACCACGGCATCGACATCGACCTGGCGACACTGCCGCTGGACGACGAGAAGACGTATGAGCTGTACGGCCGCGGTGACACCCTGGGCGTGTTCCAGGTCGATGGTGCGGCCATGCGGGACCTGCTGCGGCGCATGCAGCCGACCAAGTTCGGCGACATCGCCGCCGTGCTCGCCCTGTACCGGCCGGGCCCGATGGCGGCGAACGCGCACATCAACTACGCGGAACGCGCCAACGGCCGGCAGAAGCTGACGCCGATCCACCCGGAACTCAAGGAAGCGCTCGAGCCGATCCTCGGCGAGACCTACCACCTGCTGGTGTACCAGGAGCAGGTCATGGCCATCGCCCAGCAGTTGGCCGGCTACACCCTCGGTGGCGCCGACCTGCTGCGCCGGTCGATGGGTAAGAAGAAGAAGGAGATCATCGAGAAGGAGTACGAGAACTTCCGGGCCGGCATGCTGGCCAAGGGGTTCTCGCCGGAGGCCACGCAGACGCTCTGGGACGTGATGCTCCCGTTCGCCGGGTACGCGTTCAACAAGTCGCACACGGCGGGCTACGGTCTGGTCTCCTACTGGACGGCGTACCTGAAGGCCAACTACCCGGCCGAGTTCATGGCGGCGCAGCTGACGTCCAACGGTGACAACAAGGACAAGTCCGCGATCTACCTGTCCGAGTGCCGCCGGATGGGCATCAAGGTGCTGCCGCCGGACGTCAACGAGTCGGTGTACGCGTTCGCCGCCGTGGGCGAGAACATCCGGTTCGGTCTGGGTGCGGTGCGCAACGTCGGCGCGAACGTGGTCGCGTCGATCATCGAGACGCGGGAGAAGAAGGGCAAGTACACCTCGTTCACCGACTTCCTGGAGAAGGTCGAACTGGTGTGCTGCAACAAGAGGGTCATCGAGTCGCTGATCAAGGCGGGCGCGTTCGACTCGTTCGGCCACTCCCGGCTGGCGCTGCTGCAGGTGCACGAGGAAGCGGTCGACGCGGTCACCGGCCTCAAGCGCCAGGAGGCGATGGGCCAGTTCGACCTGTTCGGCGGCGCCGACGACGACGCCACGCCCGACGTGAGCGCGTCCCCGCTGTCCCACCTGACGCTGACCGAGGAGGAGTGGCCGCGCAAGCAGCTGCTCGCCGCGGAGCGGGAGATGCTGGGCCTGTACGTGTCGGCCCACCCGCTGGACGGCGCCGAGCGCATCCTGCGCAAGCACGCCCCGAAGCCGATCGCGGCGGTCATCGACGAAGCGCCCAAGGAGGGCGAGGTCGTCGTGTCCGGCATGATCGCGTCGGTCGACCGCCGGGTGAACAAGAACGGCGAGTCGTGGGCGATCGTGACCCTGGAGGACCTGGACGCATCGATCGACGTCCTGTTCTTCGCCAAGTCCTACTCGGTGCTGCACGAGGACCTGATGGCCGACGCGGCCGTCGCGATCAAGGGCCGGGTCAACTGGCGCGACGACCAGATGTCGATCTTCGGTTCGGGGGTCGTCGTGCTGGACATCAGCGACGCGGAGCACAACCCGGGCACGGCCCCGCCGTTCGTGCTGCGCGCCGACCCGACCCAGCTGGAACAGGACAGCGTGGCGGAACTGCGCTCGGCGCTGGCCGCGCACAAGGGTGACACGCCGGTCCACATCCTGGTGTGCCACAACGGCCGCGAGACGGCCCTGGCGGTCGACGACTTCCCGGTCAACCCGACGTCGGCACTGGTCGGTGAGCTGAAGGCGATCCGCGGCATCACGGTCGCCGTGTGACTCACGGCGTGGCGGTCACCGCGGTGGCCGCCACGCTCACGAGCGGCCCAGCACCGCCCGCAGGAACTCCCGGGTGCGGGGCTGTTCCGGGTCGGTGAACAACTTGTCCGGTGGGGCTTCCTCGACGATCTGGCCCTGGTCGAACATCAGGACCCGGTCGGAGATGTCCCGGGCGAAGCCCATTTCGTGCGTCACGCACAGCAGCGTGATGTCGGTCGTGGCCGCGACGGTGCGCAGCACGTCCAGCACGCCCGCCACCAGTTCCGGGTCCAGGGCCGACGTGACCTCGTCCAGGAGCAGCACGTCCGGGCGCATCGCCAGGGCCCGCGCGATCGCGACCCGCTGCTGCTGGCCACCGGACAGCTGCGTCGGGTGCGCGTCGGCCTTGTCCGCCAGGCCGACCATGTCCAACAGTTCCCGGGCGCGGGACTCGGCCTCGGCGGGGGACACGCCGAGTACCCGGGTCGGGGCCTCGGTGATGTTGCGCAGCACCCGCATGTTCGGGAACAGGTTGAACTGCTGGAACACCATGCCGACCCGCTTGCGCGCCGCGCGCAGGTGCTTCTCGTCCGCCGGCACGAGCTTGCCGCCGCGCTCCCTGTGGCTCAGGTAGTCGCCGCCCACCTTGATCGTGCCCCGGTCGACGCGCTCCAGCGTCATCAGCAGCCGCAGGATCGTCGTCTTGCCCGAACCGCTGGGGCCGATCAGGGTGACGTGTTCACCGGACTTCACCTGGAAGTCCAACTCCCGCAGCACGACGTGGTCGCCGAAGCACTTCACCACACCGTCGAACTCGATCATGTTGTCACTGTTGTCGGACACGGCGCTCCAACCGTCGGACCAGCACCGAGGCTGGGTAGCTCAGCACGAGGAAGAACACGCCGGCCATCGTGTACGGCTCGACGTACCGGTACGCCTCCGACCCGGCGGCCTGTGCCTGGCCGACGAGTTCCAGCACGCCGATCGACAGCAGCAGCGGCGTCTCCTTCAGCATCGAGATCATGTAGTTGCCCAGTGCCGGCAGCACCCTGGGGATCGCCTGCGGCAGGATCACGGCCGTCCACATGCGACCGCGGGGCAGGGACAGCGCCGTCGCCGCCTCCCACTGGCCGCGGGGTACCGCGTCGATGCCGGCCCGGTACACCTCGGCCGTGTACGTCGCGTAGTGCAGGCCGAGTCCGATCACGCCGGTCAACAGCGAGCCGAGCGTGATGTGGAAGACGACCGGGAACACGAAGTAGATGAAGTACAGCTGCACCAACAGCGGCGTGCTGCGGACGAACTCCACCAGCAGCCACACGAACTGGCTGAGCACCGGAATCCGCGAGCGCCGGATGATCGCGAACAGCAACCCGAGCACGTAGGCCAGGATCGAGCCGAGCACCGTCGCCTCGAACGTGACCAGCAGGCCGTGCAACAGGCCCGGCAGGATCTCCCACGCGAACGGCCAATTCCAGATGTCCATCAGCGACCGTCCATCGGCCGGCCAGTCGGGCTGTCGATCGGACCGCTCAGCGCGGCTTCGATGTCCCGCGCCCGGAGCCGCTTCGTCGGCCGCCTGCCGATCCTGGCCGCGGCCCAGCGCTCCAGCAGTCGCATCACGAGCGTGATCACGATCGCCAGCACCAGGTAGAACAGCAGCACCACGAACAGGATCAGCGGTGTCTGGCCGGAGAACACCGGGACCAGGATCTGCTTGGCCTGGTACGTCACTTCCGGCACGGTGATCAGCGACACGATCGCCGTCGCCTTGAGCAGCTGGATGAACAGCGTGTTGAACGACGGCAGCATCTCCACGACCGCCTGCGGCAGGATCACCCGCACCATCCGCTGTGCCGGCGTGAAGCCCAGTGCCACGGCGCCCTCGTGCTGCTCCTTGGCGACGGACTGCACGGCACCGCGCACGATCTCCGCTCCGTACGCGCCGTGGTTGAGGCCCAGCACGATGATGCCCGCCCACAGCGGCATGATCTGGATGGACAGCAGCAGCGGCACGGCGAAGTAGATCCAGAACAGCTGCACCAGTTCGGACGTGCCGCGCCAGCCCTC
The DNA here is from genome assembly GCA_035546415.1 of Pseudonocardiaceae bacterium. Lineage (GTDB taxonomy): Bacteria > Actinomycetota > Actinomycetes > Mycobacteriales > Pseudonocardiaceae > DATEPR01. The sequence goes on along the minus strand of DASZXM010000298.1, from coordinate 5,165 downwards.
CACGTAGATGCGGACGATCACCCGTACGGTCAGGGAACGGCTGCCGCCGGCCAGTCCGGCGACGAACGACGCGACCGTGGCGATGACGATGCCACCGACCGTCAGCTCGACGGTCGGTGGCAACCCGCTTGACAGGACACCCAGGAAGTGTCCGAGATTGTCGAACATGGCCGGTCGGTGTGTCAGCCGGCCGCGCAGAGGCTCGCGGTGGTCACGTCCGGCGCGGGAATGTTGCCCTGCGAGAAGCCGAACGGCTGCACGATCCTCAGCCACTCACCGCTCTTGTGCATCGCGGTGAGCTGCTGGTTGAACTTGTCGACCAGATCGGACTCGTTCTTCCGGAACACGAAGCCGCCGGTCTCACCCTGCTTCTTGCCGTTGATCGTCGGCGCGAAACCGGGCGTGACCTCGACGTTCGCGGTCGGGTTCTGCTTGACCAGCGTCTTGAACGAGATGTCGGTGAGCACGGCGGCGTACGCCCGTCCGGTGGTCACCGCGGACAGCAGTTCGTCGGGGGACGCGAACGACTGCATCTGACTGTCCGGGATGCCGGCCGCCGTCGCGTAGTCCTTTTCCACGGCGCCGCTCTCCACGGCGAGCTTGACGCCCTTCGACTTCGCCGAGTCGAAGTCGACGACCTGCTTCGGGTTTCCCTTGGGTACCAGGAACGCCACCAGTGCCGTGTAGTCGGGGACGGAGAACAGCGCGCTCTGGCAACGCTTCGCCGTGATGTCCATGCCGGCGGCGACCATGTCGAACTGGCCGGCGTTGAGGCCCTGGATCAGCGTGTCGAAGTCGGTCTGCTTGGCCTGGATGTTGGGCACGCCGAGCTTGGCGAAGATCGCGCGCGCGACCTCGGGTGCCTCGCCGGTCACGTGGCCGGACGCATCCGTGTAGCCGTAGGGCTGTTCACCCGCGATGCCGATCTTGATCGTGCCGGCTTTTTTCAGGTTGTCCAGTTGGGAGCTACCGCCGCCTCTGCTGACGGTGGAACACGCGGACGCCAGGACCGGCACGGTGATCGCCGCTGCCCCCAGTGCCGCAGAACGTTTGAAGAATTCCCGCCTGGTCCAGTCGTTGGCACGCATCGGTCCTGGGCCTCTCGTCCTTCGTCGCGCGTCTTCGGTTATCGAGCGTTCTCCAGAACTTAGGCGGTTCATCCGTTTGGGTCAAACGCTCGGCGCGCGAACGATGGCGTCCGGCCTGCGCTGCCACCAGGGTTGTGCCTGCTCAACGGCATGACAGGCGGCCAGGACGACGGCGTCGGCGTGTCGTGGTCCGACCACCTGGAGTCCGATCGGCAGCCCTGCCGACGTGAAGCCGCACGGCAGGCTCGCCGCGGGCTGCTGCGTCATGTTGAACGGGTAGGTGAACGGTGTCCAGCTGGTCCAGCGCCGCTCCGGCCAACCCGGTGGCACCTCGTGGCCGGCCGCGAAGGCGGGAATCGGCACGGTCGGCGTGATGAGCAGGTCGTAGTCCAGGTGAAACTTGCCCAGTGCAAGACCCAGGCTCATCCGGCACGCCGTGGCCCGCAGATAGTCCACTGCGGACAGACGCAGGCCGATGTCGGCGATCTCGGCCAGCCCGGGATCCAGTTCGTCGGTGTGCGGCAGTCCGGCAACCGTCATCGCCGCGCCGGCGAACCACAGGGCATGGAACTCCTCGACGGGATCGGCGATCGGCGGGTCGACGGCCTCGACACGCGCGCCCAGCGACTCGAACAGCGCGGCCGCCGCGTCCGTCGCCGCGCCCACCTCCGGGTCGAGAATCCCCGTGGCGGAAGGAAAACCGAGCGCGCGGCTGTAGGCGACGCGCAATCCGGTGAGGTCGTCGCGGCGCGCGTCGGCGAACCGGCCGGGCACCGCCGGCAGCGCGGACCAGTCCCGGTGGTCCGGGCCCGCGATGACGTCGAGCATCAGCGCCGCGTCGGCGACCGTGCGGGTCATCGGGCCGGTGTGGGCGAGCGTGCCGAACGCGCTGGCCGGAAAGTGCGGCACCAGGCCGTAGGTGGGCTTGAGCGTGAAGGTCCCGGTGAACGCGGCCGGGATGCGCACCGAACCGCCGCCGTCGGTGCCCAGCGCGAGTGGCGCCATGCCGGTCGCGACAGCCGCCGCGGCACCACCGCTGGAACCGCCGGGGGTGCGCGTCGGGTCCCACGGGTTGCGGGTGATCCCGGTCAGCGGGCTGTCGGTGACGGCCTTCCAGGCCAGTTCCGGCGTGGTCGTCTTGCCCACCGGAACCGCACCGGCCACGCGCAGCCGCTCGACGACGGGGGAGTCGGCCTGCCACGGCTGGTCCGGGTCGATCGCGCGGGAGCCGCGCAGCGTCGGCCAACCCCGGGTGAGCAGCACGTCCTTGATCGACACCGGCACGCCGTCCAGCGGTCCGCCCGGCTCGCCGCGCGCCCACCGCCGGGCCGACTCGGCGGCCAGCTTCCGGGCGCCGTCGGCGTCGACGAGACAGAACGCGTTCAGCACCGGGTCGACGTCCTCGATCCGCGCGAGCACGGCATCGCACGCCTCGACCGGGGACAGGGCACCCGTCCGGTACCCGGCGAGCAGCTCCGTCGCGGTCAGGTCGGCCGGACCACCGGTCATCGCGTCACCCCCGTTCCGCTCGGCACGTAGCCGAGCGCCTTGTCCACGACGTTGCGCAGCGGCGCACCGCTGACGTACCGGCGCAGGTTGTCCACGAACAGCGCGGCGAGGTCGTCGCGCCAGCCCACCAGATCGCCGGACATGTGCGGCGACACCACCACGTTGGCCATCCGCCACAGCGGCGACGACGCCGGCAGCGGCTCGTCGGCGAACACGTCCAGCGCCGCGCCGGCGATCACGCCGTCCCGCAGCGCGGCCACCAGGTCCGGTTCGCGGACCAGGTCGCCGCGGCCGACGTTGATCAGCCGGGCGGTCGGCCGCATCGCGGCGAGCACGGCGGCGTCGACCAGGCCGCGCGTCCGGTCGGTCAGCGGGGCGGCCAGCACGACGTAGTCGGCATCGCCCAGTGCCGAGGGCAGCCCGTCCATGTCCACGATGTCGCCGAGGTCGGGATCGCCCGAACGGGCGGTCCGGCCCGCGCCGCTCACCCGCATGCCCAGCAGTGCGAGCTTCCTGCCGATCGCCCTGCCGATCGGCCCGGTGCCCACGACCAGCGCGGCCCGGCCGGCGATCGGCTCGGTTTCCCTGTGCTGCCAACGGTGTTCGGTCTGGAGTCGGATCGTGGTGGGCAGGTCCTTGGCGAAGGCCAGCACCAGCGCCAGCACGTAGTCGGCGATCGGCTCCTCGAACACGCCCCGCGAGTTCGTCACCACGGTGTCGGTGTCGACCAGTGCGGGGAACAGCAGCCGGTCGACGCCCGCGCTCGCGATGTGCGCCCAGCGCGGCCCACCGGCGGATGGCCACGAACGGGGGACGGCGGTGCTCAGGAAGTCCCACACAAAGAGCACTTCGGCACTTGACAGCGCGGCCGGCAGACCGTTGGCATCGACGTACCGCACGTCGGCCAGCCGATGTGCCTCCGTCATCCCCGGGGGGCTGTCCGCGCTGGTCAGGACGACGACGACGGGTTGGCGCGGAGTGGTCATGCAGGCTCCTGGGTGACCGGTCGGAGTATTGACACCGTAGGAACCGCTCGTATGATTGTCAACAATCGGCACGATCGGGCAATGGAGTCGAGTGCGGCCGAGAGGTGAATGGTCCGCTCGGGCGCGCGGCAGGCGCGCCCCTGTGCTGAAAGGTTCTGCCGGTGCCTAGACACATGTCCATCACGCTGCCGCACCGCGGTGTCTCGTGCGTGGCCGAACTGCTGGACAAGGACGCGCCGCTGACGTGTGAGGCCGTCTGGCGGGCGCTGCCCCTGGGTGGCGACGCCTACCACGCGAAGTACGCCCGCAACGAGGTGTACACGATGGTGGAACGGTTCACCGACGAGGAGATCGGACTGGAGAACTCCACGGTCACGCCGATCCCCGGTGACGTCGTCTACTTCTCGTTCGCCGGCGGCATGCTGGACCGGAAGTTCAAGGAGGAGAAGGGGATCGCCGCCCTGCCCGGGGTGGTCGACCTGGCGATCTTCTACGGCCGCAACAATCTGCTCATCAACGGCGACGTGGGCTGGGTGCCGGGCAACGTCTACGCCACGATCGTCGACGGACTGGACCGGATGGCCGAGGCGTGCAACGACGTCTGGCGATCCGGAGGCGTCGGTGAGCGCCTGGTGTACCAGCGGCTCGACGGCTGACCGGGGTGGTCGCCATGACGGTCGATGTCGTCGGCCGGGTGACCGGCCCCGAACTGCCAGCCCAGCGAGGCATCGGCGTGGTGGCACCGTTCGACTTCGCCCTGGACCGCGAACTGTGGCGGTGGGCGCCGGACGACGTGTCGCTCTACCTGACCCGGCTGCCGTTCGTCCCGGTGCCGGTGACGGTGGAAATGGCTTCCGCCCTGTCCAACCAGCGCAACGTCCGGCGCGCCACGAAGGCGGTGCTCGCGCCGGAGCCGTACGTGGTGGCGTACGCGTGCGCGTCCGGCAGCTTCGTGCACGGCAGGCGCGGCGAGCAGCAGTTGGTCCGCGGCATCCGTGCCGCGGGCGCACCGGCCGCGACCACGACGTCCGGCGCGCTGCTGGAGTCGCTCGGCCTCCTGGGCGTGCGGCGGATCGCGGTGGTCACGCCGTACATCGACAGCGTGACCGAGCGGCTGCTGGCCTACCTGGCCGAGGACGGCATCGAGGTGGTGGCCAGCGTCGGCCTCGGCCTGCTGTCGCACATCTGGAAGGTCGGCTACGGCGAGGTGGTCAACGCGGTGTCCGCGGTGGACCGGCCGGAGGCCGAGGCGGTGTTCGTGAGCTGCACGAACGTTCCGACGTACGACATCATCGCGCCGCTGGAACGGATGCTGGGCAAGCCGGTGCTGACAGCCAACCAGGTGACGATGTGCGCGGCCCTGGCCCGGTTCGGGGCACAGCCGATGGGCGACGGGCAGCGGCTGGTGCACGCGTCCCGGCCCCTGGTCGCGTGATCAACAGGATAGGATTGTCGACAGTATGACGAACGTGGGCTTCCTGTACCCCGGCTACAGCGCCGAGGACGACTATCCGACCGTCGAGCGGCTGCTCGGCGATGTCCGGATGCCCGTGGTGCACACGCTCATGCGCACCGACGCCCA
>DASZXM010000297.1:0-2449 GCA_035546415.1 Pseudonocardiaceae bacterium | reverse complement strand
TCTCCAGCACGATCGTGCCGGCGGCGTCTCTGGCAAGCAGGGCCATCGAGGGCGCCGGCGACCATTGCATTCGATGCGGGCGGTCGGCCGGGATGCTCCGCGGCTCGGCGACTGCGTTGGTGGTATGCCGAGCAGCCTCGGTATGGAGGTCTACCAGGAACCGATCGCTCCGCAACTCTACCGAGATCAACTCCACCGGATGGCCGTCGACCTGGCCGAGTTGTCGTGGTCCTGCCACCACGCCCAGCAGCGTGGGCGGCTCGTCCGGCGGGCCCGCAGCGGCCGGGGCCGGTCCTTCCGGCATGGTCTCCGCCTCGCCAATGCATCGAGCGCGGCACGTCGCTGCTCGCCGGTATCGCCGAGCGCCTCGACCTGCGCCGCGAGCCGACCTCCCACCACGCGCAGCCGATCGAGCGGGACGCCACCGATGGACCGGTCGCGCCGCGCACGGTTCACCGCGGCCACGGTCGACTGGAAGACCCGGCTCAGCCACTGTTCCCCGGACATCGTCACGGCGCCATCTTCCTCTCCCTTCCACGATCTCCGATGCGCCGCGAGCTGCGGTGCGACGTCAGGCTGGGCCGATCGGCGGAACTTGGCCGGCCAGGGTTGCCGGATTTCTGTCCTGAGGACACTATTCAAGTCGGGAAGGAGATGCGATGACTGTCGGCGACGCCGCCAAAACCCGGCTTCTGGCAGCGATTTTGGGTGCCGGTGAGATCTCCCGTGCACAGTTGTCCGAGCGCACCGGGCTGTCCGCATCGCGTGTCACCAAGGTTGTCGCTCCACTGTTGGAGTCCGGCGTCATCGAAGAGGTCGGGGTGGCCCCCGGCGACGGCCCGGGCCGACCGCAGCGGATGCTCGCGGTCCGACGCAACCGCAGCGCGGTCATCGGCATCAAGCTCGCCCCGAGTCGCGTCACCGGCGTGCTCACCGACATGGATTCGCAGGTGCTGGCCAGGGCGGACGGCAAGGTGGCCACGTCCGGTCCGGATGCGGCGATCCACGCGATGCGCAAGATCTGCGACGAACTCCGTGGGCACCCGGCGGCAGAGCGGATGCCCACCGTGGGTGTCGGCGTCGGGCTCGGCGGCCACGTGGACAGCCAGCTGGGGGTGTGCGTGAGGTCGGGGGTGCTTGGCTGGGAGGACGTGGCCATCGCCGATCGGCTTGTCGCGGAGACCGGGTTGCCCGTGGTGGTCAACAACGACGTGAACGCCTTGGCCGTTGCCGAACACTGGTTCGGCAAGGGTAGGAGCGTCCAGTCGTTCGCCGTGGTCACGACGGGGCTCGGTGTCGGCTGCGGACTGGTGCTCAATGACCGACTTCACGTCGGGGCGAGCGGGCTGGCCGGCGAGTTCGGTCATCTTCCGCTGTTCCCCGATGGACCACCGTGCACCTGCGGTAATCGTGGCTGCCTCGAAGCGGTCGCGTCGTTCCAGGCGATCGTGCGAATGCTGCGGGACGGTGGAGTGCGGTGCCGGTCGATCGCGCAGGCCGTGCGACTGGCCAGGAAGGACGACACGACCGCGGGTGCGTTGGCGCGTCAGGCGTTCGCCACCGCTGGCAGCGCACTCGGCCGTGGCATCGCCGCGCTGTGCAACATGCTCAATTTGGAGAGGATCATCCTGTCCGGCGAGGGCGTCAGCGCACAGGACCTGTTCGGACCGGCATTGGACGCCGCGTGGCGGGCACATTCCTTTTCCACCGCGGCCAGCGACTGCGAGCTGATCTTCGATGTCGTCGGCCAGGACATGTGGGCCAGAGGAGCGGCCTGCCTGGCCATCCAGAACGTGGTCGACTCCCACGTGCTGCTCTCTTCCGGCAACGAACGAACAGTTGGAGGCTGATTCGCGATGAAGTACGTCGACGCGAGCATCGAGGTGATTCTGTCCGGTCAGCATGCCAGCGGTGGATACGTGGCCTGCCCGACCTTTCCGACGTACGGCTATGCGTGGCTGCGGGACGGTGCCTGGTGTGCCTACGCGGTCGGGTCGCACGGTCATCGAGACAGCGCGGCGGCGTTCCACCGGTTCATCGCCCGCACCGTGATGACCCACGCGTCCTTGTTCGACGCGACAGCCGACGTCATGCCACCCACCCGCTACACAGTGACCGGCCAGGTGGAGAAACCCGGACGAGAGCCATGGCCGAATTTCCAGTTGGACGGCTACGGCACCTGGCTGTGGGCATTCGGTCATCACACTCGGCACGGGCACCGCCCGACCGAGGAGGAACTGGACGCCGCGAAGCTGGTTGCCCGCTACCTCCAGGCGTCGGGCATGTCGCACTGTTACGACTGTTGGGAGGAACAGCCGGAACGTCGACACACCTCGACACTGGGCGCGGTGATCGCGGGACTGGACACGGCCGCCGAGCTGTTTTCCGACCAGGAGATGGCCGACACGAGTGCCGAGTTTCGCACGCGGCTGTTCGCCGACCATGTGCG
>DASZXM010000296.1:0-3354 GCA_035546415.1 Pseudonocardiaceae bacterium | reverse complement strand
CGCCGGCGATCCGCACCTCGATCGCCCTGCGCTGCGCGGCCAGCTCGGTCAGCCAGTCGGCGTGCACGCCACGCGCGGCCGCCTCGGCGGTGGTGAGGTCACCGAGGAACCGCAACAGGTCCGCGGCACCTTCGATGTCCTTGACCCGCCTGCCGGCGGACAGCCGCTGCAGGTCGGCCTCGACCTCGGCGAGCACCTCCGGGTCGATCAGCTCGCGGATCGCCTCCGAACCGAGCAGTTCGGCCAGCAGCGTCGAGTCCAGCGACAGCGCGGCCGCGCGCCGCTCGGCCAGCGGCGTGTCGGCCTCGTAGAGGAACATCGCCACGTACCCGAACAGCAGGCTGCGCGCGAACGGCGACGCCTGCTGCGTCTCCACCTCGACGACCTTCACCTTGCGGGACCGCACGTCCGACATCAGCTCGCGCAACCCCGGCACGTCGTACACGTCCTGGATGCACTCGCGCATCGCTTCCAGCACGACGGGGAACCGCTCGTACCGGCTGGCCACCGACAGCAGCTGCGCCGACCGCTGCCGCTGCTGCCACAGCGGGGTGCGACGGCGGGGATCGCGGCGCGGCAGCAGCAACGACCGTGCCGCGCACTCCCGGAACCGGGCGGCGAACAGCGCCGACCCGCCCACCTCGGCGACCACGACCTGCTCCACCTCCTCCGGGTCCAGCAGCACGTCCTCGGCGGTCGGCGGCAGCTGCGTGCCCCGGTCGTCCAGGGCGTCCGGCAACCGCACCACGATGCCGTCGTCGGAGTGCGCCACCTGCACGTCCAGCCCGCGCCGCTCGCGCAGCCGCGCCGCGACGGCCAGCGCCCACGGCCCGTTCACCTGCGCCCCGAACGGCGAGTGCACCACCTGCCGCCAGTCGCCCAGCTCGTCCCGGAACCGTTCCACCACGATCGTCCGGTCGTCGGGCACCTGCCGGGTCGCGGCCCGCTGCTCGGCCAGGTAGGCCAGCAGGTTGTCGGTCGCCCATTCGTCCAGCCCGGCCGCTGCCGCGCGGTCCCGCGCCTTCGGCTCGGCGGCGGAACTCAGCTCCCGCACGAACTTCCCGAGCGCCCGGCCCAGTTCCAGCGGCCGCCCGACGGCATCGCCCTTCCAGAACGGCATCCGCGCCGCCTGTCCCGGCGCGGGCGTGACGATCACCCGGTCGTGCGTGATGTCCTCGACCCGCCACGACGACGTGCCCAGCAGGAACACGTCACCGACGCGGGACTCGTAGACCATCTCCTCGTCCAGCTCGCCGACCCGGGAGCCGTGGCCGCTCTCGTCCGGCGGCGTCATCACGGTGAACAGGCCGCGGTCGGGGATCGTGCCACCGGACGTGACGGCCAGCCGCTGCGCGCCGGGACGGCCGCGCAGCTCACCGGTGATGCGGTCCCACGTGATCCTGGGCCGCAGCTCGCCGAACTCCTCGCTCGGGTAGCGGCCGGACAGCATGTCCAGCACGGCGTACAGGGCCGAGTCCGGGAGCGCCGCGAACGGCGCCGCGCCGCGCACCACGTTGGCCAGTTCGGTGACCGTCCACGGTTGGATCGCGACCATCGCCACGATCTGCTGCGCGAGCACGTCCAGCGGGTTGCGCGGGTAACGCAGCGCCTCGATCGCACCGGCCGCCATCCGCTCGGCCACCACGGCGCACGACACCAGGTCACCGCGGAACTTCGGGAACACCACCCCGCGGGACACGGCACCCACCTGGTGGCCCGCCCGGCCGACCCGCTGCAACCCGGACGCCACCGTGGGCGGTGCCTCCACCTGCACCACCAGGTCGACGGCGCCCATGTCGATCCCCAGTTCCAGGGACGACGTGGCCACGACGCACGGCAGCCGCCCGGACTTCAGGTCCTCCTCGACCCGGGTGCGCTCCTCACGGGACATCGACCCGTGATGCGCCCTGGCCAGCACCGGTTCGGCGCCCAGGGCGATCCCGGACGCGCCGACGGCCTCCGCCGGGAACCGCTCCAGTTCGCGGGCCTCGTCGGCGGCCAGTTCGTTCAGGCGCGCGGTGAGCCGTTCGGCCAGCCGGCGCGAGTTGGTGAACACGATGGTGGACCGGTGGGCCTTGACCAGCCCGAGGATGCGGTCCTCGACGGCGGGCCAGATCGACACCCGCAACTCGGCTCCTGCCGCGGACCCGGACACCTCACCGGCGCCGCCGGGGTTGACCGGTTCGCCGAGCCGGGACATGTCCTCGACCGGCACCTGCACGGTGACCTCGACGGTCTTCTGGTTCTTCGGCTGCACGACCCGGACCGGGCGGCCGCCGGCCAGGAACGTGCTGATCTCCTCGACCGGCCGCACGGTCGCGGACAGTCCGATCCGCTGCGCGGGCTCGTCCAACAGGGCGTCCAGTCGCTCCAGCGACAGCGCCAGGTGCGCGCCCCGCTTGGTGCCGGCGACGGCGTGCACCTCGTCGACGATCACGGTCTGGACACCGCGCAGCGAGTCCCGGGCGGCGGAGGTGAGGATGAGGAACAGCGACTCCGGCGTGGTGACCAGGATGTCCGGCGGCGTCCTGGCGAACGCCCGGCGCGCCTCGGCGGGCGTGTCACCGGTGCGCATGCCCACGGTGATGCCGGGTTCGGGCTCACCGAGCCGGTGCGCGGCGGCCCTGATCCCGGCCAGCGGCGCCCGCAGGTTCCGCTCCACGTCCACGGCCAGTGCCTTCAACGGCGAGACGTAGAGCACCCGGCAGCGTCTGCGCGCCTCCTCCGGTGGCGGCTCGGTGGCCAGCTTGTCCAGCGCGGACAGGAACGCGGCGAGCGTCTTGCCCGACCCGGTGGGCGCGACGACGAGAGCGTGCTGACCAGCGGCGATGGCCTCCCACGCGCCACGCTGGGCATCGGTGGGCACGGCGAACGCGCCCGCGAACCACTCCCTGGTCGCCGGCGAGAACCCGTTCAACACCGCGTCAGCCACCCGTCCATGGTGCCTCGCCGCACCGACAGGTTCTCACTTGCGGTTTCGGCGCTGCCAGAGTGCGCGCACGCCGGTGACGATCGCGGCCAGCAGGACCGCGATGATCGCCAGTTGGCCGACCCACGAGGAGAGTCCCGTCGGGTCGTCGGCGACGGCGAGCCACATGTCCGCGAGGCTACGCCTCGGGCCGGTGTCGATAGGCTGGTGTCGATGCGTACCACCGTTTTCCGCACGCTGATGAGCGACGAGTTCGGCGCGGCCCGGGCCGCCATGATCGCCCGGGAGCACGTGTTCGCCGATCTCGGCGGTCGCACGGCGGACGAGGCGCTGGCTGCCGGGGTTCCGCCGCAGCAGATCTGGCGGGCGGTGTGCGAGGCGTTCGACGTGCCGCCGGAGCGCCGCTGACCGCGGTGCGATCACCC
>DASZXM010000295.1:0-2853 GCA_035546415.1 Pseudonocardiaceae bacterium | reverse complement strand
GGGGCGGCCGTGCTCGGCCATGGCCTCGGCGACGATCTCGGACTCCTCGCCGAAGGCACCGGTCTTGCGCTTCGAGAAGAGCACGGCGACGATCAGCACGACCAGGCAGACGCCGGCGATGACGAAGCGCGCCGGGGTGGCACTATGGCCGACCGACAGCGCCACCACGGCCGGAGCGATGAGCACCGACACCAGGTTCATGACCTTGATCAGCGGGTTGATCGCCGGGCCGGCGGTGTCCTTGAACGGGTCACCGACGGTGTCGCCGACCACCGTGGCGGCGTGCGCCTCGGAGCCCTTGCCACCGTGGTTGCCGTCCTCCACCAGCTTCTTCGCGTTGTCCCACGCGCCACCGGAGTTGGCCAGGAAGATGGCCATCAGGGTGCCGGTGGCGATGGCGCCGGCCAGGTAACCGGCCAGCGGGCCCAGGCCAAGGCCGAAGCCGACGGCGATCGGCGCGAACACGGCCAGCAGACCCGGCGTGGCCAACTCCCGCAGCGCGTCGCGGGTGCAGATGTCCACGACCTTGCCGTACTCGGGCCGCTGCGTGCCGTCCATGATCCCGGGGAAGTTGCGGAACTGCCGGCGTACCTCGTACACCACGGCGCCCGCCGCCCTGGCCACCGCGTTGACGGCCAGACCGGAGAACATGAACACCACGGCGGCGCCGATGGCGATGCCGACCAGCGTGTTCGGGCTGAACACCAGCGCGCTGAACGCCCGGAAGGCGCTGCTGCCCTGGTGGGCGATGTTGTCGTAGAACACGCCCGTACCAGCCGCCACCTTGCCGGCCAGCGAGCCGACGATGGAGTTGATGTACGAGCCGAACAGCGCGGTCGCGGCCAGCACGGCCGTGGCGATCGCGATGCCCTTGGTGATGGCCTTCGTGGTGTTGCCGACGGCGTCCAGGTCGGTCAGGATCTTCGCGCCGTCCTCGTCGACCTCGCCGGACATCTCGGCGATGCCCTGCGCGTTGTCGCTGACCGGGCCGAACGTGTCCATCGCGACGATGACGCCGACCGTGGTCAGCAGGCCGCAACCGGCCAGGGCGACCGCGAACAGCGCCACGAAGATCGAGCCGGACAGCAGGAACGCGCCGTACACGGCGGCACCGATCACGATCGCGGTGTACACGGCCGACTCGAAGCCGACCGAGATGCCGGACAGGATCACCGTGGCCGCACCGGTCAGCGACGACTTGCCGACGTCCTTCACCGGCTTGTGCTCGGTGCCGGTGAAGTAGCCGGTCAGCCACAGGATGACGCCGGCCAGCACGATGCCGATCAGCACGGCGACGGCCGCGATGACGGCCGGGCTGCCGGCGGTCGTGCCCTGGTTGGAACCGGTCAGCTGGCTGAACGTGCCGGGCAGGTAGACGAACGCGGCGACGGTGCACAGCACGGCGGAGATGACCGCGGAGATGTAGAAGGACCGGTTGATCGCGGACAGGCCGTTCTCACCGGCACGGGCGTTGGTGATGTACACGCCGATGGCGGCCGTGATGACACCGATGGCCGGCACGATCAGCGGGAACAGCAGACCCTGCACACCGAACGCGGCCGAGCCCAGGATCAGCGACGCCACCAGGGTGACCGCGTAGGACTCGAACAGGTCGGCGGCCATACCGGCGCAGTCACCCACGTTGTCACCGACGTTGTCGGCGATCGTCGCGGCATTGCGCGGGTCGTCCTCCGGAATGCCCTGCTCGACCTTGCCGACCAGGTCCGCGCCGACGTCGGCGGCCTTCGTGAAGATGCCGCCGCCGACCCTCATGAACATGGCCAACAGCGCGGCGCCGAAGCCGAAGCCCTCCAGCACCTTCGGGGCCTGGCCGGCGAACGAGATGACCACGATCGACGCGCCGAAGAGGCCCAGGCCGACCGTCATCATGCCGACGACACCACCGGTGCGGAAGCCGATCCGCATGGCCCTCTCCCGGCCCTCGGAGCTGGCGGCCGCCGCGACCCGCAGGTTCGCCCGCGTGGACAGCCACATGCCCAGGTAACCGATGGTCGCGGAGAACACCGCGCCCACGAGGAAGAAGAGGGAGCGGCCGATCCGCTCGCCCACCGAGTCGGCGGGAAGTGCGAAGAGCAGCGCGAACACGATCACCGCGAACACGCCGAGAGTGCGGAACTGCCGGTTGAGATACGCCGCGGCGCCTTCCTGGACGGCCTTGGCGATCTCCTGCATCTTCGAGGTGCCTTGGCCGGCGCCAAGCACCTCCCGCAGCAGGATGTAGCCGACGACCAGGGCGGCGAGGGCGATGACGGCGACCACGGCGACGATGCCGCGATCACCTCCGGTCAGCACAAGGCCGTCCGCGAGGGGATGCATCCGTCCTCCTGATGACTGTTGCGTTTAGCACGTCCGACCGGTGATCTCGACCAGGCCCGACGCAGGGTGGGCACCACCACGTGCGAGGACGTGAGGTGCGATGGAGGCGGAGTCTATTGGGCGTGTGAAGCGATAACGCGACCCGTCCCGTTCCGTGTACATTCCGTTACCTACTTTCTCGAAACTGGATCGATACGGCACGGTGGACGAGGCCGTGTCGCGCCCCCTGGCTGGGCTCGTTCATCTGCCTGAAATACGACGTGAGAGTTGTCACAGTCGGTCGACGGGGTGTCGGCCGAGTTTTTCGATGCGCCCGTCCGGGCACGGAATATGGGCGAGAATCCGGTCCGCGAAACGAGCCCGGCCTTTGGGTGGTTACTGCCCGTGCGCGATCGAAGAGAGTTGTTCATCAGCACCGTGACGCCCGTCGTGGCCACGGTGGTGGTGGCGATCGCGATGGTCGCGGTCGGCGTGCGCAACCTGGGCGGCTCCCCGCCGGCAGCGGCGCCCCAGCCG
>DASZXM010000294.1:0-1597 GCA_035546415.1 Pseudonocardiaceae bacterium | reverse complement strand
GTGCCCGCCGGGCATGCCGACGCACCGCCGTTCGGGCAGCTGCCGGTGATGGGCTACAACACGTGGTACCAGTTCGGCGCCGGACTGACCGAGAGCGCCGTCCTGCAACAGGCCGACCAACTCGTCAGCAGCGGGCTCGTCGCGGCCGGCTACGACACCGTCAACCTCGACGACGGTTGGATGGCGGCCGCACGCGCCGGCGACGGCTCGCTGACGTGGAACACCACCAAGTTCCCGCACGGCATTCCCTGGCTGGCCGACCAGATCCACGCACTGGGCCTGAAGTTCGGGATCTACGAAGCCATCGGCACCCGGACCTGCCAGAACCTGCCCGGCAGCGGAGGGACCACCGCGGCGGCCAACCACTACACGCAGGACGCCCGGACGTTCGCGGACTGGGGCGTCGACTTCGTGAAGATCGACGAGTGCGGCGGGCTCCCGGCCGGCACCACTCTCGCCTCGCTGACCACGGCGTTCCAAACGTACGGAGCCGATCTGCGCGCGGCCGACCCGGCCGTCGTCTACAGCGAGGAACTGCCCATCTACGTGCTCGGCAAGTCCGACTTCGTGCAGGCGGTCCGGTCCTCGTCCACCTTCGCCGACATGTGGCGGGTGGCGGCCGACGAGTCGACGGCGGTCCCCGCGTCGACCACCATCCTGGGCCACCTGGCCGCGGACCTGCACCTGCACGCCTTCGCCGGCCCCGGCCACTGGAACGACCTGGACATGCTGGTACCCGGGAAACCCGCCGCGCATCCGTTCAACTGGTCGCTGTCCGACGAACAGAGCCAACTGTCGGTCTGGGCGGAGGAAGCCAGCCCCCTGCTCGTCTCCACGGACCTCACGACGCTGACCCCGGCGGAACTGGCGGCCCTGAAGAACCCGGACATCATCGCGATCGACCGCAGCGGGTCGCAGCCGGCCACGGCCGTCACCAGCGCCAACGGCGACGTGGAGGCGGTGTTCAAGAACGCCGACGGCGGCACGGCGGTGCTGTTCGCCAATCTGGGCACCGGCAACGGAACCGGCACCTTCTCGCTCGCGCAACTCGGGGTGAACGCCACCAGGGCCACCGGTTACAACGTCTGGAAGCACGAGACCACCACGTTCAGCGGCGTCACGGTGACCCTGGCGGCGGGACAGACCGAAACGTTGGTGATCAAGCCGGTGAGCTGACCCGGGGCGGCTGCGGCGACATCCCGGTCCCCGCGCACGCGCGGCGATTCCGCGGGTCCGCTCCACCCCCGGAGTCAGTGACGATGATGCGCATCTCACGGAACCGGTTATCCGATTTCTCCTGACACAGGATGCTGGCGTTCCCGGCGACGCTTCTGATCGCCGTCGGGACGGCCGCGCTCGCCGTAGCCCCTGCCATGTCCTACTTCTACTGAGCTGTTTCGTGCGCCCGGCAGAGCGGGAGGTGACGCGGTGATGTAGCGGTCGTCGCGACTTCGCTGGAGTTGTCCCGGCGACTTGTCGCTACGCAGCCGATATCCGCTCATCGGCTGAGGCGGAAGTTCGTCGACGAGCGGACAGCGCTACGCCATTCTGGCTCCAGATGGCGGGATAGTCCCCGGTCGGAACGGGTATACGGTGC
>DASZXM010000293.1:0-2375 GCA_035546415.1 Pseudonocardiaceae bacterium | reverse complement strand
CCCCACCCGCAACGAATGTCCGAAAAGACCGTGTTTGAAATGGCAGCCAACGAGGAACCGCCCCACCGACAAACCCACCCACCGACAGGCCGACACACCCACCCACCGACAGGCCGACACACCCACCCACCGACAGGCCGGCACACCCCACCCACCGGAAGGACGACACAATGACGAGTCGTTTCAGGAGCCGCTCATGGCGACCCGGCCAGGGCCGAATCACCCCGCGAGCAGCCGTTTCGGTCGCCGTGGCCAGCGTCGCCGCCTCCGCCCTCATCGCCGTCCCGGCGTCCGGCTCTCCGCACGTGCCAAACTCAACCCAGACACCCACCTCCACGACACAACAACGCCTGGCGACCATAGCGTCAAAAGTCAACGGCCTGATCAGCAGGATGACGCTGACCGAAAAACTGGGTCAGCTGGAGATGTCCGGCCCCACCGGTCCGAACGGGACACCCGGCGACACGCTCCTGAGCGAAGTCCGCGCCGGCACGGTCGGTTCCGTGCTCGACCTGGTCGGCGTGGCCAACATCAACCAGGTACAGCAGGCCGCGATGCAGTCCCGACTGCACATCCCGGTGATCTTCTCCCTCGATGTCATCCACGGCTACAAAACGATCTTCCCGGTCCCGATCGGCGAGGCGAGCAGTTGGGACCCGGCCGCCGTCAGCAACGACGAAACAGTCTCGGCCGACGAGGCGACCGCCGACGGCATCAAGTGGACGTTCAACCCGATGGTCGACATCAGCCGCGACCCCCGCTGGGGCCGCGTGGTGGAGGGCGCCGGTGAGGACCCCTACCTCGGTTCGGCGATGGCCGCCGCCAAGGTCACGGGCTACCAGGGCGACGACTACTCCGCACCGGACAGGATGGCGGCCACCATAAAGCACTTCGCCGCCTACGGCGCCCCGGTCGCCGGCCGCGAGTACAACACCGTGGACATGTCCGAACAGCAACTGCGCAACGACTACCTGCCACCCTACAAAGCAGCAGTGGACGCGGGCGCCGCGACGGTGATGAGCGCGTTCAACTCCCTCAACGGCGTCCCGGCCAGTGGCAACCCGTACCTGCTCCGCACGATCCTGCGCGACGAGTGGAAATTCGGCGGCACCGTGGTCAGCGACTACCAGGCCGTCCAGGAACTCACCGAGTTCGGCTTCGCGACGAACGGCTCCGACGCCGCCCGCCTCGCCCTCACCGCGGGCGTGGACATCGAAATGGGCGTCCAGGTGCCCAGCGAGTACGCCACCTACCCCGCGTACGGACCGGGCCTGGTCGCGTCGGGCAAGGTCAGCACGGCCCAGATCGACAACGACGTCCGCCACGTGCTGACCCTCAAATACCTGGCCGGCATGTTCGACCACCCGTTCACCGACCCGACACGCGTGACGCACGAGGAACTCACCCCCGCACACCTGGCCGCCGCGCGGACCATGGCGGCCCGCTCAATGGTCCTGCTCAACGACAACGCCGACGCCCTGCCCCTGAGCACCGGCACGTCCTCGATCGCCGTGGTCGGTCCCCTCGCCGACAACCCCTCCGACCAGCTCGGCCCGGACGTGCCGATCGGATACTCCGCGACCGACCTGAAGTCCGTCGTGTCCGTCGTGAACGGCATCAGGAAAGCCCTGCCGAACGCGACGGTCGACTACGCCCAGGGGTGCGACACCAGCTGCACGTCCGACGCCGGCTTCGGTGCCGCCGTGAACGCGGCGAAGTCGTCCGACGTGACCGTCGTGGTCGTCGGCGAACCCGCCGCCGACAGCGGTGAGGCGTCGTCACGCAGCGACATCGGCCTCCCCGGCCAGCAGACCGCACTGGTGCAGGCGATCGCCGCGACCGGCAAACCGTATGTCGTCGTGCTGATGAACGGCCGGCCACTGACCCTCGGCTGGGTCGCCGACAACGCACCGGCACTCCTGGAAACATGGTATCCGGGCACCGAAGGCGGTGACGCCGTCGCCGACGTGTTGTTCGGCAAGGTCGACCCGGGTGGCAAGCTCCCGATGAGCTTCCCGCGCGACGTCGGCCAGATCCCGATCTCCTACAACGAACTGCCGACCGGCCGACCGGCCGATCCGAACAACAAGTACACGTCCAAGTATCTCGACGTGCCGAACACACCGCAGTACGCGTTCGGCTACGGCCTGTCCTACACCTCGTTCACCCTGTCCAACCTCCGACTGTCCGCGAAGTCCATCCACGGCAACGGAAAACTGACCGTCACCGCCGACGTCACGAACACCGGCAGCCGAGCCGGAGACGACGTGGCGCAGCTGTACATCCACGAGAGCGGCACCAGCATCCTGCAACCGGTGCGCCGGCTCACCGGGTTCCACCGGATCTCCCTGGCACCCGGCCAGACCCGATCGGTC
>DASZXM010000292.1:0-2544 GCA_035546415.1 Pseudonocardiaceae bacterium | reverse complement strand
CGGTGCACCATCGGCTAGTCGGGCCGGGACCGCACGATCAGGTCGGCCAGCAGCGCCACCGCCGCGATGATCAGGCCGGACAGGAACACCAGGATCGTGTTCGTGGCCAGCCGGACCGGGTGGTCGATCAGGTCGTAGATGCCCTTGCCGATGCCGATGAACACCAGCGACAGCGCAAGCGGCATCAGCGCCTTCAACGGGTTGAAGTACATCACCATCCGCAGCACCTGCAGGATGTAGCGGTAGGCGTCCCGCACGAACCGGAACTTCGACGTGCCCGACCGCTTCGCGTACTCGATCGGCATGTAGTAGATGTCGTGCTGGTTGGACAGGAACGCCACGGTGATCGTGGTGACACAGGAGAACCCGGGCGGCAGCAGCCGCAGGTAGGGCTTTGCCACGTCCTTGCGGAACGCGCGCAGGCCCGAGTTGAGGTCCGGGATCCGCTCGTTGGTCAGCCATTCGGCGATCTTGCGGATCATCCACTTCGCCGGCACCCGCAGGAACTTGTAGGTGCCCTCCTCGGTGGTCCGCGCACCGACCACCTGGTCGATCGTCGGGTCCTCGTCCAGGGCCCGCACCAGCTCGGGGATGCGCTCGTTCGGGTAGCTCATGTCGGCGTCGGTCCACACGACGACGTCACCGCGGGCGATCGTCGAGCCGACCCGGCGCACCGTGCCCGAACCGCTGTTGCGCCGGAACGGCAGCACCCGCAGGTTCGGGAAGTCCAGCTCGGCCTGCTGCAGGATGCTCAGCGTGCTGTCGGTGGACGCGTCGTCCACGGCGAGCAGCTCGTAGGTAAGGCCGGAGGCGTCCATCGCGGCGCTGATGCGCTCGATCTCCGTACGGACGTGGAGTTCCTCGTTGTAGCAGGGCAGCACGACGGTGACATGCGGCGGCGGCGAGCCGTCGGCGTTCTTGGCCAGCTCGATGGCCAGACTGGTGGGTGAGAAGGACGACTTGCTCGGGTCGACAAGCATTCGCTCTCGACTCCTTATCGTTCACTGCGCGAATGGCTCGGGCTGCGGGGCACGGGTACCTTACGGGATTCTCGGCCTCCCGGCCCTTGACGCGTGCGGCGACCCCCCGTTTCGGTCCGGAATGTCGGTTATCTCACGGACGGGCCAGCCAGAACTGGAGGAACAGCGGCGCCGTCCGGTCCGGGCGGTGGACCAGTTGCTGGTCGTCCTCGCGGGTGTTCAGGTCGATCACCACGCTCGTCGTGAGGCCCAGCGGCATCGGGCTGTCCGTCTGCGACCCGGCCACCACCGGTGTCCGGCCCGCCTCCCGGATGCTGCCCGCGGCCTCCAGCACGGCCGCCGGTGACGGTTTCATCAGCTGTGCCACGGGCAGCCCGCACTGCGACCGGATCACCGGCATCCACTGCGGGTCGATCAGCAGCACCGTGTCGTTGGGGCGCAGCACCCCGCAGACCCGCCGGATCGCCTCCAGTTCGCCCTGCTCGGTCCGTTCCACGGACACCGGGGTCAGGGCCACGGCCATCGGCACGACGAAGCTCGCCAGCACGGCCACCACCAGCCCGACCGGCAGGATCTTCGCCATCCGATCCGGTGCGTCGACCGCCGTGCCCCACAGCCTGCGCCTCGCCCACCGCGCCAGCGCGCCGGTCGTCCACGTCGCCAGCAGCGCCACCACCGGCACGACCTCGACCACCAGTCGCCGGTCCGCCCACGGGTGATCCGGCGTGATCCCCGGCCGGACCAGCGTCAACACGGCCGTGCACAGATAGACCAGCAGCACGGACAGCCAGCGCAGGTCACGGCCGGCCAGCACCCGCCACGTCAGGTAGACGGCCGCCGCACCCGCCGCCACAACGGCCGGCCAGCCGAAATACCACGCGACCCAGCGCAGGCTCTCCTCGGCGTAGCCCCGGGTGCCGTCCATCGGCAGGCCGAGCGTGCGCTGCATCTGCTCGACGTACGTCCGCACTCCCGGGTCGCCGTTGGAGTGGTCGGTCATCACCCACGGCCGGACGAACAGCCCGAGCTCCACGAGCACGACCAACCCGGCGCCGGCCAGTGGCACGTGCCGCCACCAGCGCACGTCGTGCGGCGACCGCCCGTGGTTGCGGACGTACTGCACGGCGATCGCCACGGCGACCGGCATGATCATCAGCAGCACCAGCATGAGCACGACGGACGACCAGTTGACCTTGACGTAGGTCCGGGTGACGAACGCACCGTCCAGCGTGCCCAGGGCACCACCGATCAGCGACCCGATCAGGAACGGCCCCACGCCCGGCCGCCTGGTCAGGAACAGCCAGCCCAGGACCGGCAGCACGAACGCGAAGTCGACGCCGAAGTCCAGCCGGACCAGTTCGCTCGCGGTGAGCAGCAGCCCGGTGGCGAAGGCGTGCCGATTGATCCGCCCGCGCAGGTCCGTGTCGTCGGCCAGCACGCCGCCCTGCCCGCAGCGGCGGGCGGCCGACACGTGATCGACCAGCAGGCACGTGCCCGCGGTGAGCAGCAGCAGCGCCAGCGGTTCGGACAGTGTCTCCTGCGACGCCCGCAGCATCGGCCACGC
>DASZXM010000291.1:0-2264 GCA_035546415.1 Pseudonocardiaceae bacterium | reverse complement strand
GGTGACACGTCCGACACCGATGGTGAGTTGTACGACGACGAGGTCGGCACGGATCGGTCCGGCCGACTGGTCGAGGACGAGGACGCGCGCGACGACTACTTCGCCACCGACGTCGGCATCGACGGTGCCGGGGCGTCGGCCGAGGAAGCCGCCGTCCACGTCGTCCCGGACGACGAATACTGAACGTTGATGTCTGAAACCCGCTAACGATCGGGTCGGGGCGGACGCACAATGGTCTGGTGATCCTCCCCGACGCCGACACGTGCTACCGCGCGGTGAGCGGCCGCGACGCACGGTTCGACGGCTGGTTCTACACGGCGGTCCGCACCACGGGCGTCTACTGCCGGCCGTCGTGCCCGGCGATGACGCCGCAGCGCCGCAACGTGACGTTCTTCCCGAGCGCCGCGGCGGCGCAGAAGGCCGGGTACCGCGCGTGCAAACGGTGCCGGCCGGACGCGTCGCCGGGGTCGCCGGAGTGGGACGTCCGCGGTGACCTGGCCGGCCGCGCGCTGCGCCTGATCGGTGACGGCGTCATCGACCGGGACGGCGTCGCCGGCCTGGCCAGGCGGCTGGGCTACTCGGAGCGCCAGCTCACCCGGACGCTGATCGCCGAGGTCGGCGCCGGCCCGCTGGCCCTGGCCAGGGCGCAGCGCGCGCAGACCGCCAGGGTCCTGGTGGAGACGACGGACATGCCGATGGCCGACGTCGCGTTCGCGGCCGGTTTCAGCAGCGTCCGCCAGTTCAACGACACGATCCAGGCGATCTTCGCGACGACGCCGACGACGCTGCGCGCGAAGCGCCGCACGAAGGAGGTCGTCGACCCGGGCACGATCGCGCTGCGCCTGCCGTACCGGACGCCGATGGACCTGGACGCGACGCTGCGGTTCCTGGGCATGCGCGCCATCCCGCACGTGGAACGGCACGACGGCGACAGCTACACGCGGGTCGTCCGCGCCCCGCACGGCCCGGCGCTGGTGGACCTGCGGCCCGGTGAGGGCGCGGTCGCGTGCCGGGTGAGCCTGACCGACCAGCGCGACCTGGTCCTGGTGGTGTCCCGGGTACGCAGGCTGCTGGACCTGGACGCCGACCCGTCGGCGGTGGACGCGCTGCTGGGCGCGGACGCCGCGCTGGCGCCGTTGGTGACCAAGCATCCCGGCCTGCGCGCGCCCGGTGCCGTGGACGGTTTCGAGATGGCGGTGCGGGCCGTGGTCGGGCAGCAGATCTCGGTGAGCGGCGCCCGCACCGTCCTGGGCCGGATCACGGCCGACCACGGACCGGCCGCGTTCGCCGGCAAGGACTTCCGCATGTTCCCCGGCCCGGCGGAGTTCGCCGCGATCGACCCGGACACGCTGCCGATGCCGCGCGCCCGGGCCCGCACCCTGCTGGCGCTGGCGGAGGCGTGCGCCAACGGTGACCTGAGCCTGGACCCGGGCGCCGACCGGGAACGGGAACGGGCGACCCTGCTGTCCCTGCCGGGCATCGGCCCGTGGACGGCCGACTACGTCCACATGCGAGCGATGAGCGACCCGGACGTGTTGCTGGCCACCGACCTGGGAGTCCGCAAGTCCGCGGACCGGCTCGGGATCGACCTGGGCGGCGGCCGTCCCGACTGGGCGCCGTGGCGCACGTACGCCTCGCACCACCTGTGGGCCGCACTGCACTGAGGAGAACGATGTACTACACCTACACGGACTCACCGCTGGGCGAGATCCTGCTCGTCGGTGACGCGAGCGGCCTGGCGTACCTGTACCGGCAGGACACGCCGCGGCCGGGCGAGATCGACCCGGCGTGGGAACGCGACGACACGGCGTTCCCGGACGTGAAACGGCAGCTGGCCGAGTACTTCGACGGCGACCGCAGGGAGTTCGACGTCACGCTGAACCCGCGCGGCTCCGCGTTCCAACTCCAGGTCTGGTCGGCGCTGACCGAGATCCCGTACGGCGAGACGGCCAGCTACGGCCAGATCGCCGCCAAGGTCGGTCTCACGACGTACCGCGGGCCGCGCGCGGTCGGCCGGGCGAACGGCCAGAACCCACTGCCGATCATCGTGCCCTGCCACCGGGTCATCGGCGCGGACGGCTCACTCGTCGGCTACGGCGGCGGCCTGCCGGCCAAGCGGTTCCTGCTGGCCCTGGAGGCCACGCACAGCGGCCTGTTCGCCGTCCCGTCGCCCGAGTGACCCGTCCCGGGTGGGCGTCACTCCCGGGTCAGCAGGTCGGCCAACACGGCGGCGTGGCTGATCTCCATGTCCTTCGTGGCGGTCA
>DASZXM010000290.1:0-2190 GCA_035546415.1 Pseudonocardiaceae bacterium | reverse complement strand
CGTCGGTCTGGTCGCTCGGCCCGCAGGGCAGCCTGTGCTACACGACCTGCCCGGCCGGCAGCGAAGCCGACCCGGCCGCGTGGTCGGCTCCCGTGCCGCTGCTGCCGACCGTGGCGGGCTTCGCGTTCTTCCTGAACTCCGGCGCCGGCAACCACGTCCTGTTCGCCCACGTCGCCGGCGAGCAGGTGGCGTGTCTCGTCCAGGACCCGGTCACCACGGACTGGCGACGGCGGGACATCCTGCTGCCCGCGACCGACCCGAACGATGTGATCGCCTACAACAGCTACACCACCCACGTCGCCGTCACCGACGACGACGGCCGCGCCGCGCCGAACGCAGCCCTCGCCGTGACCGCCACCAGCCCGGTCAGCGTCTACCTCAACGGCGTCTACCACGTGCTGTCACCGACGGTGGCGGTGAGCACGACCGCCGACGAGACCGGTGTGCTCACCGTCGTGCAGGAGACCCAGTCGGTGGCGGCGGTCTGCTTCCGCGTCCAACTCACCGACACCCCGGCCGTCGTGGCCGACGTCAACCCGATGGGCAAGGCACTGGCCACGCTCGGCACTGTCCAATCCGGACAGAACCTGCGGGACGTGGCGGTCACCAACGGCGACGGGACGACGCGGCCGCTCGTGCCCACGACCGTGGCGACAGCCGACACGGATGCCGTCGCCCAGTCTCTCACCCAGTTCCTGAAGATCAACGGTGGACTGCCGGCCGACGGCTCCCGCCAGGCCCCGACCGCGGCGGCCGCCACCGCGCATGCCGCGGCAGCGGCGCCCCCGACCTGGGGCATGTCCTTCACCGGCAACCAGATCACCTACCACGAGGGCGTCGACGCCGTACGCCGGATCGGCACGGCCACCGCCGCGGCGCCCACACCACGGGACATCGGTGCGGACATCTCGATGGCGGCCGGCGACTTCTTCACCTGGGTGCGCAACACCGTCGCCGACGTCGAACACTTCGTCGTGCGGGAGGCCGAAGGTGTCTACCACTTCCTCGCCACCATCGCCGGCCAGGTGTACGACGTGCTGCTGGACTGCGTCGCCGCGGTCGTGCACGCCGTGGAGTTCGTGTTCGACAAGATCGAGGTCTTCTTCGAGGACCTGATCAAGTGGCTGGGCTTCCTGTTCGTGTGGCCCGACATCGTCCGCACGCACCAGGTCATGAAGAACATCGTCCGGCAGTACCTGGGCCAGTGCGTCGACGGACTCGGCGACTCCACCGCCCGGCTGCGCACGGCGTTCACCGACGTGACCAAGTACGTCGACGGCTGGGCCGGCATCGCCGGCACCCTCCCGCCGAGCCTGGCCGGCACCACCCAGGGCGGGACGGTCGCGACCGCCGGGGCCACCCCCGGCCAGGGCAGCCCGCAGAGCAACTGGGCGCTGTCGCACCTCAAGACCACCATGGTCGACGGCAGCACGTCCGCCCAACCCGGGCCGGGTGTCGCCGGTGACGTCCTGGCGGTGGTGCAGCCGTTGATCGACGCCCTGGGCCGGGAACAGACCGTGCTGCAGGGCACGTTCGACAGCTTCAAGTCCGACGTCATCGACAAGATCGACCAGCTCTCGCTCGACCAGATCATCGAAGCGGTCGTCGCGATCATCGCGGACGCACTACTGGCGAGCGTGGAGAACGTCCTGCTGGCCGCGGTCGGCGTGCTCGCAGCGCTCGTCGAGGGTGTGCTGGACGTGCTGGACGCGAGCATCGACATCCCCGTCCTGTCCTGGGCCTACCAGCAGGCCACCGGCGACCAGCTGAGCCTGCTGGACGCGGTGTGCCTGGTGGCCGCGATCCCGGTCACGGTCGGCTACAAGATCATCGCGGGATCGACGCCGTTCCCGGACGACGCGACGACGACAGCCCTGATCGCCGCACCGGACTTCGCGACCATCCAGAAGATCTGCACGCAGGGTAACGCGGTCGCGCGTGTCGCCCCGGCGGTCGAGGAGATCCCGGCATCGGTCACCAACATCCTGGGCCTGACCGGCGGCATCGCCTCGGCGGTGGGCGCGGTGGTGCTCAGCGTGTCCGGGCCACTGGCCAAGAAGTTCCCACAGAGCAAGCTGCCGCCGATCATCAGCGGCCTGGCCTACCCGCTGTACGTGTTGCCCGGCATCGTCGGCCAGATCCCCGATCTGCAGAAGACCAAGTGGTGGGCCATCACCAACCAGGTCATCT
>DASZXM010000289.1:0-1825 GCA_035546415.1 Pseudonocardiaceae bacterium | reverse complement strand
CCGCTGAGCGGCACGGACGACAACCTCACCAGGGTCTTCCGGAGTGCCCTCGCCGACCCGAAACTCCCCGCGGAACTGCGGGATCCGGCGTCCTGGCCGGACCGTGCCCGCGTCGAATGGGGCGACGACGAAGGTGTCGCGGCCGGGAAGGCGCACCGGGCGGCGTTGCGTGACGGGTTCCGCCGCACCCGTGCCGCGCTGGACGCGTTCCAGCCCGACGTCGTCCTGATCTGGGGTGACGACCAGTACGAGAACTTCCGCGAGGACATCGTCCCGCCCTACGCCGTCCTGGCCTACGAGGACACCGTCGTGCATCCGTGGCGTCACGCCGACGAGTCCTCCAACATGAAGGGCAAACCGAACGTGTGGGGGGAGGACGAGGACACCGCCCGCACCATCCGCGGTCACCGGCCGTTCGCCCGGCACCTCGTCGAGGGCCTGCTGAACCGCGGCATCGACGTGCCCTACGCCTACCGTCCGTTGCACCACCCCGGTTTCGCGCACGCGTTCCTGAACACGGTGCTGTACCTGGACTACGACCGCGAGGGCTTCGACTACCCGGTGGTGGCGTTCCCGCTGAACTGCTACGGCCGCAAGGTGATCAGCTTCCAGGGCAACATCAGTCCGCTGGGCGTGGAACGGGAACCCGACCCGCCGTCACCGACGCCGGCCCGGCTGATGGACGTCGGCGCCGCGGTCGCGCGGATCTGCGCGGACAGCCCGTACCGGGTGGCATTGGTCGCCAGTTCCAGTTGGTCGCACAGCTTCCTGGTGGACTCCACGTTCCGGCTGTTCCCCGACTCCGCCGCCGACGAGCGGATGTACGCCGCACTGGTGTCGGCCGACTACTCGGTGTGGGAGAACACGACGTTGGCCGACGCCGAGAAGGCGGGGCAACAGGAACTGCTCAACTGGTGGACGCTGCTGGGCGCCATGCGCGAGTTGGGCATGCGGCCCAGTTGGACCGACTTCGTCGCCTCGAACATCTTCGTGTCCAACAAGGTGTTCGCCATCTACGACGGAGCCGGCCGATGATCCGCTGCGACATCGCGGTGGTGGGAGCCGGGCCTGCCGGGCTGTTCGCCGCCTGCTACGCCGGGATGCGCGGCCTGTCGGTCGGCCTGGTCGACGCGCTGCGCGAACCCGGCGGCCAGATCAGCGCACTCTACCCGGAGAAGATCGTCCGCGACGTGGCCGGCCTGCCCGCGGTCAGGGGTCGCGAACTGGTCGACTCCCTCGTGGCGCAGCTGGCTCCGTTCCACCCGCGGATGCTGCTCGGCCGCCAGGCCACGACACTGGACGACGCGCCGGGTGACCGCTTCCGGCTGGGGTTCGCCGACGGATCCGCCGTGGACACCGGTGCGGTCGTCATCACGGGCGGCATCGGCTCGTTCACTCCTCGGCCGCTGCCCTGCGGTGAGGACTTCCTGGGCCGTGGCCTGACCTACTTCGTCCACGACCCCGCGGAGCTGACCGGCAGGCGCGTGCTCGTCGTGGGCGGCGGTGACTCCGCGCTGGACTGGGCGGAGGCGTTGCAGCACAACGCGACCGTCACACTCGTGCACCGCCGCGGCACCTTCCGCGCCCAGCAGCACACCGTGGCGCAGGTCCTGACCGGCCCGGCCACCGTGCGCACCAACACGGTCGTCGAACGACTGCACGGCGAGACCCGGGTCACCGCGGCCGTGCTGCGCGACACCACCAGCGGCCGGACCACCGTGGTCGACTGCGACCACGTGGTCGCCGCGCTCGGCTTCGTCGCCAATCCCGGCCCACTGCTGCGCTGGGGCCTGCGAGCCCGCGACCGCAGAATCGTCGTCGACCC
>DASZXM010000288.1:0-1803 GCA_035546415.1 Pseudonocardiaceae bacterium | reverse complement strand
GATCCCAGCCACGTGACCGGCGCCCCGGCGCCGCTGCGCCACTGCGGCGCAGATCGGTGAACAGCCGGGCACGCGGAGGCGCAGCGCGTGGGCCACACGCGTCGCCAGTGCGCCTTGCCGCCGCAGCCTTGCCGGCGCCGGCCGCGCCCGCGATGACCGTGGCACCGCTGGCGGGTCGGTCGTGTCAGGGTCGGTCGTGTCAGGGTCGGTCGGGCATCCGTCCGCGCAGTAGCGGAGTTCGGTGAGCACGCCGAACTGGTCGGACGGGACGACGCCGTCGACGTCGGCCGTGCCGACGAGTTCGGCCCGCTCGGCGTGCCCGACTCCCCCGGTCCGCACGCGCGTCGTGAACACGTAGTCGATCCGCCGCTCCGGTTGCAGTGTCGCCGCGGCCCACGGGTTCGTGCGGGACCACGTGTATCCCGGCCCGGAACCGGCCATCTCCCAGGCGTCCTGCCACGCCACCCGGCAGCCGGCGGCGCGACCGGTGAGCATGCGGATCTCGTCGGAGTCCGGCGGCGCGTTGAAGTCGCCGCACACCACCACGAGCCCGTCCCGGCCGCGCACCAGCTCGGCCAGCGCCCGCACCTGCTCCTGACGTATATGTGAATGGTTCGGCGGCCAGTCGAGCATGGTGGCGAACACGTGCAGCGGCCCGCGCGGCCCGTCGATCGCGACGCGCAGCACGCTGCCGTTCGGCCCGTCGCCCAACGGCTGCGACGTCCACTCCGCGATCGGCCAGCGGGACACGACGGCACTGCCGGACAGCGCGCCGTTCACCTCGCGGTCGCCGGCGAACACGTGATGCGGCAACGCGAGCGGCGCACCCAGCTCGGCGGCCTGGTCTCGCTCACCACCCGACCACGCCTCCAGCAGGACGACCACGTCCGGCTCGCACGCGGCCAGCGCGGTGCCGATCGCGGGCTGCCGCCGTTCCCACGGCCCGTACCGACCCCACACGTTCCAGCTGACCAGCCGGACCCGCGACTCCACCAAGGGCCCGAACGACGACAACGGATCGGTCATGGCCGGACGCTACCGCCGGGCGCCGATCGGGTCACCGCATCGCGGACAACTTCCGGTACGGCAGCACCTCGTCGACGAACCCGTACTCCCTGGCCTCGTCCGCCGTGAACACCCGTTCCCGGTCCTGGTTGGCGTGCACCTGGTCGACCGTCCGCCCGGTGTGCCGGCTCAGCGCCTCGTCCATCTGGCGGCGCACCCGGCCGATCTCGGCCGCCTGGATCTCCAGGTCGGACACCTGCCCGCGCACCACGTCGATGGCGGGCTGGTGGATCAGCACCCGCGCGTTCGGCAACGCGTAACGCCTTCCGGGCGCGCCGGCCGCCAGGATCACCGCGGCCGCCGACGACGCCTGGCCGAGGCAGTACGTCTCGATGTCGGGCCGGACGTACTGCATCGTGTCGTAGATCGCCATCAGCGACGTGCTCGAACCGCCCGGTGAGTTGATGTAGAGCGTGATCTCCCGCTCCGGGTCCTCGGCCTCCAGCACGAGCAGCTGCGACATGATGTCGTTCGCCGCCGTGTCGTCGATCTGCGTGCCCAGGAACACGATCCGCCCCTCGAACAGCTTGCTGTACGGGTTGGACTCCCGCAGGCCGTAGCTGGTGCGCTCGGTGAACGACGGCAGCACGTACCGCGTGCTCATGGCCGCGTGCCGTTCGGCGTGCTGGCCACGATGTGGTCGACGAAGCCGTACTCCAGGGCCTGTTGTGCGGTGAACCAGCGGTCGCGGTCGGCGTCGGCCGTGATGCGCTCCACGGTCTGGCCGGTCTGCTGTGC
>DASZXM010000287.1:0-2644 GCA_035546415.1 Pseudonocardiaceae bacterium | reverse complement strand
GGAGGATGATGGCGGCGGCTGGAGGAGGTCCGACCGTGCGGCTGGTCGTCGTGGCGCTGGTGATCGTGTCGTGTTCCGTCGCGGCGTGCACGGCCGGCCCCGCCGAGCCGGCCCCGCCCACGTCGACCCGGGTGAGCCTGCCGCCCGGCACCGCCGAACTGACGTGCGAGGACCCGATCGGTGTCACGGCCACCGTGCCGAGTCCGGAGACCGCCGTCCTGGACGCCGTCGCCGTGGACGTCACGTCCACGCTGGGCACCGCCGCCGCCGGCGGAGACCCGCACCGGCTGTTCGCGAAGACCGGTCTGCTCGTGCACGCCGGCCACCCGGCGACGCTCACCGTGCCCGGCGACTGGAGCGGCCGGGTGTCGATCGCCTGGGGCAACCACGCGGCCCAGTGGGCGACCAGCCTGCGCATTCCGCCGTGCTCACCGCCGTCGGGCACCGGCGGGTGGCTGGCCTATCCCGGCGGTTTCTCCCTCGACACACCGGCGTGCGTCCCGCTCCAGGTTCGCGCGGGCGACCAGGTGACCACGGTGCACGTCGCCGTCGGCAAGCCCTGCCCGCGCTGACCAACCGGCTCGTTCATGATGGGGTCATGGACGGGTTGAGCGAGGACGAGAGCGCGATCGTCGCGTTGGTGGGTGAGTTCGTCGACCGGGAGGTACGGCCCGTCGTACGGGAACTGGAGCACGCCGACACGTACCCGGAGCGGCTCATCGGGCAGATGAAGGCGATGGGCATCTTCGGCCTGGCGATCCCGCGGCCGTGGGGCGAGGCGCAGGTGTCGGCGCAGTGCTATGCGGCCGTCACCGAGGAACTGGCACGCGGGTGGATGAGCCTGGCCGGCGCGATGGGTGGGCACACCGTTGTCGCGAAGCTGCTCGTCGAGTACGGCACGCGGGAGCAGCAGGACACCTACCTGCCCCGGATGGCCACCGGTGAGATCCGCGCGACGATGGCGCTGACCGAGCCCGGCGGCGGCTCCGACCTGCAGGCGTTGCGTACCACCGCCCGGCGCGAGGGCGACGAGTACGTCGTCAACGGGTCGAAGACGTGGATCACCAACGCCCGCCGCTCCCAGGTGGTCGCACTGCTGTGCAAGACCGACCCCGCCGCCGAGCCCGCGCATCGTGGGATCAGCATTCTGTTGGTGGAGCGGGGTTTCCAGGTCTCCCGTGACCTGTCCAAGTTGGGCTACAAGGGAGTGGAGAGCTGCGAACTGACGTTCGACGACGTCCGGGTGCCCGCGTCGGCGCTGCTGGGCGGCGCCGAGGGGCGCGGGTTCGCGCAGATGATGCGCGGCCTGGAGATCGGTCGCATCCAGGTGGCCGGCCGCGCGCTGGGCGTGGCGCGGGCAGCGTTGGCCGACTCGCTGCGCTACGCCCAGGAACGCGAGACGTTCGGCCGGCCGATCTGGCAGCACCAGTCGATCGGCAACTACCTGGCCGACATGGCCACCAAGCTGGAGGCCGCCCGCCAGCTCACGCACTACGCGGCACGCCGCTACGACTCGGGGGAGCGGGCCGACCTGGAGGCCGGGATGGCGAAGCTGTTCGCGTCCGAGGCGGCCATGGAGATCGCGCTCAACGCCGTACGCATCCACGGCGGCTACGGCTACTCCACCGAGTTCGACGTCGAACGGTATTTCCGCGACGCGCCGCTGATGATCGTCGGCGAGGGCACCAACGAGATCCAGCGGAACGTGATCGCCCGCCAACTCGTCAAGCGCAACCCCGTGCGGGGGCGCGATGCGTGAGCGGACCGAACTGCTGCAACCCGAACCGGCCCAGGCGCTGGCCGCGCTGCTGGACGTGCCGCCGCCCGATCCGGATGCGGGCCTGCCGCCGCTGTGGCACTGGCTGTACCTGTTGGACCGGCCCGCACAGGCCGACCTCGGACCGGACGGCCATCCCGTGCGCAACGCGGTCCCGCAGCCACCGGGACCGGACCTGCGGCGCATGTGGGCCGGCGGCCGGGTCCGCACCCGGGGCGTGTTGCGCTGCGGCGAGACGGCCACCCGGCGGTCGGAGGTGCTGTCCGTGCGGGACAAGCAGGGGCGGTCCGGGTCGTTCACGCTGGTGACGGCACGGCACCGGATCGAACAGGCCGGGCGGGTGGTCGTCGACGAGGAACAGGACATCGTCTACCGAACGCCCGGACCGGTCACGGCGGCCGATGACGGCCCGGCCGTGCCGCCGGCCGACGACGAGTGGTCGATCGACGTCACGCCGACGCTGTTGTTCCGCTTCTCCGCCTTGACCTACAACGCCCACCGCATCCACTACGACCGCGACTACGCCCGGGACGTCGAGGGCTACCCGGGCCTGCTCACCCACGGCCCGCTGCAGGCGCTGGCGATGGCCGAGGCGGCCAGGGCACGCGGCTGGCACGGCGACCTGTCCTTCGAGTATCGCCTGGTCGCACCACTGTTCGACCACCAGGGCATGGTGGTGCGGGCCACGGCCGACGGCCGGACCTCGGTGCGGGACGTGCACGGACGGCGGACGGCGACCGGAACGTTGATCGCAGGCTCTGCAAACTTTGCATAGGCTGCAAATCGGTGGAGGAGATCAGTGCGGCCGCCGACATCGCGCCGCGCACGTTCTTCAACTACTTCCCGACGAAGGACGCCGCGTTCTCG
>DASZXM010000286.1:0-3888 GCA_035546415.1 Pseudonocardiaceae bacterium | reverse complement strand
AGGGGTTCTCAGCCGCATGTCACAGGTCGGCGGCCTGTGGTGTCTCCATTACGGAAGCGCGTTCTGCATTGGGAGGGGGCCGGGATCATGCGGAGGCCGTGGTGGTGGACGGGCTGGGCGCGGCGTTGGTCGGTGCCACATCGCACCGGTCGCCGACGGGTGGGCGGTCGTCCACGAAACCATCCAGGCGCGTTCGAGCGCCGACACCGCGAAGGAGTCACTGACATGAGTACGGAACGCGACATCGCCCTTGTCACGGGGGCGAACCGGGGAATCGGCCGTGGTGTCGCCGAGCAGCTCGCCGAACGGGGCATGACGGTCCTGGTCGGGGCACGAGACGTCCAACGTGGCGAAGCGATCGCCAAGGAAATGCGGGCCACGGGTGCCGACGTGTACGCGCTGCGGCTGGACGTCACGGACCAGAGCGCCGTGCACGCCGCCGCACGGTGGATCGACGAACGCTTCGGCCACCTCGATGTTCTGGTGAACAACGCCGGCATCAGCGGCTCCGGGCCGGTGAACCCGGCGGACGCCCACGACCAGGTGCCCAGTTCCGTCGACGTGGACATGGTTCGCGCCGTGTTCGAGACGAACGTCCTCGGCGTGATCCGGGTCACGAACGCCATGATCCCGTTGCTGCGCCGGGCCAAGGCCGGGCGCATCGTGAACGTGAGCAGCCACGGCGGTTCGGTGACGCTCAACAGCGACCTGGCCGGCCCGATGGCCGGCCTGCTGCCGTCGGCGGCCTACCTCCCGTCCAAGTCCGCGCTCAACGCACTCACCGTCCAGTACGCGAAGGAACTGCGTGCCGACGGGATCGTCGTCAACGCGGTCGCACCGGGTTTCGTCGCCACCGACAGCAACAACCACACGGGCGTGCTCACCGTCGCGCAGGGCGCCGACGTCGTCGTCCAGTCAGCCACCAGGCAGGCGACCAGCCCCACCGCCGCGTTCCTCAGCGCCGACGGTCCCGTGCCGTGGTGACTGGGTCGACGACGTTCGCCGCCGGGATGCTCAGCGGTGCACGCCGGACAACCGCGTGTCCGGTGCCCCGCTGGGCGGACCGGCTGGCGCACGTCATCCCGTTCTTCGTGCTGCCGTCCGGCTTGTGGCGTCTGACCGTCGCGCTCGGGTTCCCGATGGGCATGCTCGACGAGGCCGGGCACAGCCAGGTCTTGCGCGGCTGGCCGGCCGTCTACGTCCTGGCGATCTCGATCTTCGCCGAAGTCGTCGCCTCGACCGCCTTCGGGCTCGTCCGTCGGTGGGGGGAAGTGGTCCCGGCGTGGATCCCGGTGATCGGCGGCCGACCGGTGCGCCCACGAGCCGTCATCGTCGCCGCCACCGTGGGCTCGATCCTGCTGGTTCTGATCTGGACAGTGGGCTTCTGGCCCGTGTGGACCGGCGCGCAGGCCCGGCAGATGGCCGGCCCGGCCTGGGCGATCATCTTCGCTGCCTGCTACGCGCCGCTGAACCTCTGGGGCCCGGCCCTGCTCGTCTTGACGTGGGCCTACCACCGGCGCACGGCGCGCCAGGAGCCGGGGACCACCACGCCGTAGGGCGCGATCGTCGGTCAGCTCCAGCGGAAACGGCCGTTGGCCTCGACATACTGTCCGGTCAGCCACGTCCCCTCGGGCGAGGCGAACATCGCGACGACTCCGGCGACGTCGGCGGGCTCGGCGATGCGGCCACCGACGGTGTCGTTCGCCACGCCCGCGATCAGCTTCTCGTTACGCCGGGCCGTGGCGTTCGCGTCCGTCGCCGTCCACCCCGGGGAGACGGTGTTGACGGTGATGCCACGTTCCCCGAACTCGGCGGCCGCGATGGTGGTCAGGGCGTTCACC
Organism: Pseudonocardiaceae bacterium; assembly: GCA_035546415.1. GTDB lineage: Bacteria > Actinomycetota > Actinomycetes > Mycobacteriales > Pseudonocardiaceae > DATEPR01. Next base: position 2,047 of record DASZXM010000286.1, on the reverse strand, counting down.
GCTGCCTTCGCCATGGAGTACACCGGCGCACCGGGCGTTGGACGGGTCGCGAACGCGGACGATATGTTGATCACCCGTCCACCGTCGCGGAGCCGGCTCGCCGCCTGCTGAAGCAGGAAGAACGGGGCGCGCGCGTTCACGGCGACGATCTCGTCGAACATCTGCGTCGTCGTCGTGGCCAGGGTGCCCGATCCGGCGCTGCCGACATTGTTGACCAGGATGTCCAGGCCGTTACCGCCGGTTCGAGCGGTCAGTTCCCGGTCCAGTACGCGGAACAGCATGGCGGCCTCGTCCGCCCGTTCCAGCTGTGCGCGAATCGGGATCGCGATGGCGCCGGCCGCCTCGATCCGCGCGGCCGACTCCTCGGCCGCCGCGGTGTCCGAGTGGTAGGTGAACGCGACGACGGCGCACCCCTCCTGGGCCAGACGCAGCGCGATTCCGCGACCGATACCTCGGGACCCGCCTGTCACCAGCGCGATCTTGCCTTCCAGTCGACCGGCCACGCCGCTCACCTCGTTCTCGTCGTTCTCGTCGTCGAATCTCACCGGCGCCGGCGGGTCGGGTCCGCCGCCGACACATGTCAGTCTACCAAACTGTTTGAGTTCAAACATTGGCCCCAAAGGTAAGGTGAGTAGGTGACCGATGCCCCACGACCTGACGCTCGCGACGCCGTCGACACCGTGCTTGAGCAGTGGCAGTCACTGCGCCCCGACCTGGACTTCACGCCCTTCGCGGTCACGATCCGGCTCGCACAGTTGCGCGACCGCCTGGAGACCGAGGTCGGGGCGAACCTGCGCGCGCACGGCGTCCGCACCCCGGACTTCGCCGCGCTGATCACCCTGATGCGCATCGGCGCCGACGGCGGCGTCACCCAGCACCGCCTGGCCGAGGAACTCGGCCTGACGCCAGGGACGGTCAGCGTGCGCATCGACCGCCTGGTGCGGACCGGGCTGGCACAGCGCAGCCCTGACCCGGCGTCGCGGCGGCGCACGCTCATCGTCCCGACGCCAGCGGGCCGGGACCTGTTCGAGCGCGTCATCGGAAGCCACCTCGCCACCGAGGACCAGTTGCTCGCGGCGCTGTCCGACGACGAACGGACCCAACTCGCCGGACTGCTACGGACGCTGCTGGTCGAGTTCGAACCTGGCCAGCCCGCCAGCCTCTCCCGCGCCGGCCTGGACCTGGCCGCCGCCCACGAGACCATCGGCAAACGGCTCGCCGTCGGACTCAGTCCGACGCCAGGTCTTCTGGTGCGCGCTGTCGAGTCCGGCTCGGCAGCCGACCGTGCCGGCCTGCGGCCAGGGGATGTCCTGGTCCGCTGCGCCGGACGTGAGCTGCGCTCCCGAAGCCGCTTCGACGCCGTCCTGTGCGCGTCCGCGACGCAACCTGTGGAGGTGATCGCCCTACGCGGAGAGAAACGGCTCGTGGTCCAGTTGGACCTCCGCGCGCGAGCCGATGATCACCCTGGCCGGGACACCTGATCGTCGGCGTGGCGCGGTGGGGTGGGCAGTTCCACCGTGACGTGGAGGCCGCCTGCGGGCCGGGGGGTCAGGGTCAGGGTGCCGTCGTGCGCTTCGGCGATCGTTCTGACTATGGCCAGGCCCAGGCCGACGCCTGCGTGGTCGGTGCGGATGCGTTTCGTGCCTCGTTGGAACGGTTCGGCCAGTGTGGCGACCAGTTGTGGGGTCAGTTTCTCGCCGGTGTTCTCGACCGTGAGCACCGCCGTATTCGGGCGGGCGGTGGTCGTCACCCACACCATGCCGCCGTCGGGGACATTGTGGACGATCGCGTTGTGGACGAGGTTCGTCGTCATCTGCAGCAGGAGTGCCGGTGAGCCGGTGGTGGGCGTGGCGTCGCCGGACGTTTCCAGTGTGGCGCCGCGTTTTTCGGCCAGGGGGAGGAGGGTTTCGGTGGCTTCCTCCGCTATGAGGGACAGGTCGGCGTGTTCCGGGGTGAAGGATCGTTGGTCGGCGCGGCTGAGTAGCAGCAGTGCCTCCGTGAGGTCGATCGCTCGGGTGTTGACCGCGTGGAGCCGGTCGACCAGTTC
>DASZXM010000285.1:0-10958 GCA_035546415.1 Pseudonocardiaceae bacterium | reverse complement strand
GGCGCGCGTGGCGACATCCGGACGGCGGACTCGCACGGCAGGGCGGCGATCGACGTGCTCACCCGCGCCCACCTCGCGGCGTCGCAGGCGCACGACGACGAGGTGCTCGGCATCGCCGCGAACGGCGAGGACCACGGCGCCTACGCGAAGGACTTCACCGCCGACAGCCGCACGGCGGCGGCGGAACTCGCCCACGCGCCCGCTGTTCCGGTGGCCGCGGCGGCCGAGCGGTCATGGTTCGCCGAACACGACCATCTCTGGCAGGTGCAGACCGGCCTGCAGCAGGACAACACCGCATATCTGCGGACACTGGCGCAGCTCACCGGCAGTGCCACGACCGGGCCGGGCGCGGAGTTCGCCCGCGTGGACAGGGCCTTGACGGCGGCGGTGGACGCGCAGCGCGGTGGCTATGTGAACCAACTGCGATCGGCCCGGGGCGACCTGACCGGTCTGGCGATCGGCGTCGCGGTCCTCACGGCATTCGCGGCAACCGCGGGCGTGCTCGGCATCGAACGGCGACTGCGGGAGTACCGATGACAAGCCCGCGCCGCCACTGGATCACCGCAACCGCACTGCTACTGGCGCTGGCCGGCTGCGGCACCACCGACGCCGACCCGGTGTCCGGTGTCAGCCTCGCGCCACCGACACCGGTCGGCGTGGCCACCGTGCGGCCCGGCACCACCGCGAGCGCCCCCGCCGGGCCGACGTGCAACCCGCTGGCCAGCCTGCGGCCCGCGCCGCAGCAACCGCGGCCGGGCGCGATGCCGGCCGGCTCGACGATGGCGGCCATCGTGCGGCGCGGCTACCTGATCGCCGGCGTCGACCAGGACTCCTACCTGTTCGGCTACCGCAACCCGTCGACGAAACCCGGACAGTCACCGGTCGTCGGCTTCGACATCGACGTGCTGCACGAGGTGGCCAGGGCGCTGTTCGGCGACCCGAACCGGATCAGGTTCCAGCTGGTCACCCAGGACCAGCGCATCTCGGCGGTCACGTCCGGCCAGGTGGACATCGTGGCCGACAGCATGACGATGACGTGCGACCGTGAACGGCAGGTGGCGTTCTCCACCGACTACTTCGACGCCGGGCAGCGCCTCCTGGTGAAAACCAGCTCCGGTGTCCGTGACATCGCCGACCTGGCCGGCCGGAAGGTGTGCGCGGCGGCCGGCACGACGTCGATCCAGACGCTCGCCGAACCGCGCTTCCACGTGACGCCGGTGTCGGCGATCACCTGGACGGACTGCCTGGTGCTGCTGCAACAGGACGCGGTGGCCGCCGTGTCCACCGACGACAGCATTCTGGTCGGCCTGGAGATCCAGGACCCGTACACCACGATCGTCGGTCCCCGGTTCACGCAGGAACCGCACGGTTTGGCGATGTCGAAGACATCGCCGGACTTCGTCCGGTTCGTGAACGGTGTCCTGGATCACATGCGCACCGCCGGCACCTGGACCCAGCTCTACCGGCGGTGGCTGGGCACCCGCATGGGCCCGGTCCCGGCGCCACCGCAGCCCACCTACGCCGACTGACCGACCCGGCGCCGTGCCCGACGGCGGCCGCGATCGGCCGGTCCTGCGACAATTGGCGCATGCCGTTGCGCAGACTGGGATTCCTGACGATTGGGTTGTTCGACGAGGCCGATCCCCGGGCCGGCCACGAGTCGACGCTGGAGGTCATCGAACTGGGTGAGCGGCTCGGGTTCGACAGCGCGTGGGTGCGGCACCGGCATTTGCAGTACGGGATCTCGTCACCGGTGGCGGTGCTCGCGGCCGCGTCGCAGCGGACCAGCCGGATCCACCTGGGGACTGCCGTGATCCCGTTGGGCTGGGAGAACCCGCTGCGGCTGGCGGAGGATCTGGCGACGGTGGACATCCTGTCCGGCGGCCGGCTCAACCCGGGTGTGAGCGTGGGACCGCCGATGCACTACGAGCAGGTGAAGCCGGCGCTGTACCCGGACGGCACCGAGGACTTCAGCTACACGCGCGTGGAGCGGCTGCTGTCGTGTGTGCGCGGCGAGCCGGTGACGCAGATCAGTGGCACGGAGGGGTTCGAGGTGTTCTCCGACCGGGTGCAACCGCACTCGCCGGGGCTGGCGTCGCGGATGTGGTACGGCGGGGCGAGCCTGCGGTCGGCCCGGTGGGCCGGTGAGCACGGGATGAACTTCCTCACCAGCAGCGTGGTGAAGGCGGAGGAGTCGGAGGACTTCGACGAGATCCAACTGTCGCACATCCGGACATTCCGGGCGCACCACCCGCAGGGCCGCGTCTCGCAGGGGCTGGTCGTGATCCCGACGGACTCGGCCTCGGCCGACCAGCGCGAGAAGTACGCGCGGTACGTGGCACAGCGGACGCCGCGCACGCTGGCACCGGTCGGCCCGGCGCGGATGCTGTTCTCCCGGGATCTGGTGGGAACGTCGGACGAGATCGCCGGGCAGTTGACGGCGCACGCGGCTTTCCGCGAGGTGGACGAGGTCGCGTTCGCCCTGCCGTTCACGTTCGAGCACGAGGACTACGTCCAGATCCTGACGGACATGGCCACGAAACTGGGCCCGGCACTGGGTTGGCGGCCCGGCGCGGCCTGACGGCCTTCGACCGGGCCGGGGGTCCGATCGGGCCGCATGCGGTGGCGGACGGTCGTCGCCGTGGCGAAGCCGACCGACGGTCACACCGGGTCGTGCACCACCGTGTTCAGCAGGTACGGCGACGTGAAGTCGGTGCGGTCGCCCGCCCGCGTGCCAGGGGCCGGGAACAGCCTGGCGGACAACGGTTTCCGCAGCCGGACCGCCATCGTCGCCACGTCCCGCAGCAGCGGTGCGATCCGCTCCGCCGGCACGTCACCGGGCAGTGGCACCGCGTCGAACCCGACCCCGCACACCGACGCGCACACGAGCAGGTGCGGGAAGCCGAACACGCCGTCCGCCCACCGCCGGGCCAGCACCGCGTCCTCCAGGATCGGCAGCATCACACCGTTGTACCCGCACGTCGGCAGGTCCGCCGTGCGCAGCGCCTCGGTGAGTGCCGCGATGACACTGACCGTGCCGGGCGCGCCGACCACGCCCGGTTCGCACAGTTCGATCGCGGCGCCGATGCTGTCGTCACCCATCGGTGCCAGTGACAGGTCGATGCCGCCGAACCGCACGCCCGCCTCCGCCGCCAGCCGCGCGCCGAGCGCCACGACCGGTCCGCCCACCTGCTCCATGGCGGTCCGTGTGCGTCCGATGATCACCTCCGGTGTCAGTACCGGCGCCGAGGCCAACGCGTCGCGGACCGGGCCTGCGGCCTGCAGGCCGACCGTCAGGGAGTCCGGGCCGTCGTGGTAGCCGGCCGGGAAGAACGGCCCGCCCGGCCCGACCGAGGCGAGCGCGGCGAACCGGAAGTTGCCCAGGCCGCCGTCGGTCTCGTCGGCGATCCGGCGGATCACCGCGGCCGTCGGTGCCACCGCGTCGGCGCGGACACCGTGGTCGACCGTGCCCAGTTGCACCGTGCAGTTCAGCGACGTCGTCGCCGCGATCAGGTCGGGGATCACGTCCAGGCGGTCGACCGGGAACGCCGGGTCCGCCGCCGGTGCCGGGCCCAGGGACGCCGCGAACACACCCAGGTCGTCACACAGCCGCTGCACGCCGACGGCGTAGTCGACCAGTTCAGGGCCCGACCAGCCGGCCAGGTCCTGAAACACCGGCCGCGTCGACAGCCGTGTGGTCTGGACCTCGTAACCGGCCTCGGTGAACGCGGCGGCCGACTTGGCGGCCAGCGCCGCAGCACGGGCCACGGCTTCCGGCGGCAGCGGATGCGGCTCGGCGATGCCGATGGTGACGGTCCGGACGGGTGGTGTGGCCATGGCGTCATGCTAACGATCCGACCGCGCCGAGCCGGGCTCCGCATCGTGCGGTGAGCCGGCTATCCCTCGCCCATCTCCACGTCCGAGTGGTGCCCGAATTCGGCGTCGATCTCACTGGCCGTCGGCGAGTACGGTTCGTCGTCGTCGCTGGAGTCCGGACGGTACGCCGAGTCGCCGTGGGCGGCCGGATAGAACCGCGGTGGAGCCGAACTGTGGATGAGGTCGTGCCAGGCGGCGTTCGCCTCGGCGGGCGAGTTCATTCCGGCGATCTGGCCGACCCGGTTGTCGAACTCGTTGACCGCGCTGTGATAGCCGCGACCGTTCTCGGCGAAGTGCGTGATGACGGCGATGTCCTGCACGTGTGGCGGCAACTGCGCGAAGGGCAGTTGCCCGTTGGCCCATTGGTTCAGTTGCGCCGCCTCGGTCCGGCTGTCGTGCCCGTTGGCGGTGATGTGGTCGTAGAAGCCGTCGTACGACGTCGGCCGTCCGTTGTTGCGCCGCACGACCGGGTCGTAGGGCTGTGTGCCACCGGTCACGGTGAAGCCGTGCGCCCCCAGGTGGGCACCGGGGCCGCTGCCCGGCGGACCGTACCCGTTGGCCATGAATTGGTCGATCTCGTTGCGGATCACCTGGGCCTCGCCCGGTGTGGGCCTGCGTTGCTCGTTCGCGTGAATCGCGTTCTGCCAGATGTGCTGGTTGTACCGGACGCCCCACTCCGACATCCACTGCGCCGACAGCGGTGGTGCGCCCGCGGTGTTCGTGCCCGTCGGGCCACCGGTGCCGCCCGGGCCGTGACCCCCGCCGCCGTGGCCACCGGGACCGTTGCCACCGGGGCCGTTGCCGCCCGGGCCGTTGCCGTGCGGGTTGGGTGGCTGGTGGACGGTGTGCCCGGTCGAGCCGCTGCCGCTGGCGACGCTCGTCGTTCCTCCGTTGACGTGCGGCGCCCGGGTGGTCGTGTCGATGTCGTTGAACGACCTGGCGATGTTGTCCTCGGTCTCCTGGTAACGGGAGTTGTTGGTACGCAACTGCTGTGCGTGCTGCCCCAGCCGGGAGGCCATCCCGTTCATGGTGCCCGACAGGCTCCCGTAGACCTCGTTGGCCCTACTGGTGGTGTTCGCCGCCAGCGAGCCCTGGGCGTTGTGCGACAACCGGATCCCGCCGGACGAACTCGCCGCCGACGACACCGCGTCCGAGTGCTGGTCGATTCGGTCGGCCGTCGACGACAGGCTGGAATGGTGCACCTGAAATCCACCGTGGCGCACAGCCACCCCTCCCCAGTAGACACTCCGGCGCGACGCCGAACCGATCCAGCCACCACGGTACCTCCGTGCGGGCGGACACCGCCCGTCGTGGCCGAGGTTGCGCCGATGACGGATCGGTGGGCCGCGCCGGTTCGGCGGTGAACGGGGCGCTACGGACGGACGGTGACCGAACCCCGGTCGATCACCACGGTGCCGTCGGCCTTCCTCGTGCGGAACCGGGCCGTCGCACCGTCCACCCAGATCGCGACCGTCAGCGTCTCACCGGGGAACACCGGTTTGCTGAACCGGCCGGACATGCCGGCGAACCGGGCCGACTCGGAGCCGGCCAGGGTGTGCAGCAGCGCCCGGCCGGTGACGCCGTACGTGCACAGGCCGTGCAGGATCGGTCGGGGGAAACCGGCCCGCTCGGCGAACGCCGGGTCGGAGTGCAGCGGGTTGTGGTCGCCGGACAGCCGGTACAGCAGCGCCTGCTCGGGACGCGTCCGGTAGGTGACCTCGTGGTCCGGCGGGCCGTCCGGCTCGACCCAGTCACCGCCGGGACCACGGTCGCCGCCGAAGCCGCCCTCGCCGCGGATGAACACCGAACTGCGGGACGTCACCAGCGGCTCGCCGGTCGCCACGTCGACGGCCACCGACTCGGTGGCGACCAGCGCGCCGGAGCCCTTGTCGTAGATGCCGGTCACCTTCGACGTCGTGCGCGCCGCTCCCTCGGGCGGCAACGGCCGGTGCAGTTCGAACGCCTGCTCGGCGTGCACCAGCATGGCCGGGTTGAAGTCGCCCAGGCTGGCCCGCGCCCGGCCGCCCTGCGCGACCAGCACCGCGAACGTGGGCAGCACCTGCTGCGCGATGCCGGCCGAGTTCTCCGTGGTGTAGGCGAGTTCCTGGTCCGGTGCGTCGAGCCCGGCACCCACCCCGACCGCGTACAGCATGGTGTCCCGCGACGTCCAGGTCCGCTCGAACGGTTCGGATTCGACACCGATCACGTCGTGGTTGAGTGGCACGCCGTTCTCCTCACACGCCGATCCGGGCGGCCAACTGTTCCCGGTGGTAGCCGGGATCGCCGAGGAACAGCTGGCTGAAGCTGGCCCGCTTGAAGTACAGGTGGGCGTCATGTTCCCACGTGAACCCGATACCGCCGTGCATCTGGATGTTCTCGCCCGCCGCGTGGCTGAACGTGTCCGACGCGTACGCCTTGACCAGCGACGCCACGGCCGGCAGTTCGTCGGGCGACTCGGCCACCGCCCACGACGCGTACAGCACGGCCGAGCGGGTGGACTCGATCTCCAGCAGCAGGTCGGCTGCCCGGTGCTTCAACCCCTGGAAGCTGCCCACCGGCCGGCCGAACTGCTCGCGCACCTTCAGGTAGCCGACGGCCATGTCCAGCGCCGCCTGTGCCCCGCCCAGCTGTTCGGCGGCCAGCGCGACGGCGGCGATGTCCAGTACGGCCGGCAGCACGTCGTCCGCCGGGCCGATCAGGGTCGCCGGCGTGTCGTGGTACTCCAGCCGGGCCAGGCGGCGCGTCTGGTCGAGCGTGGGCAGCGGGGTCGCCGTGTGGCCCTCGGTGACCGCGAACAGCGACAGGCCCTCCGGCGTGCGGGCCACGGTCAGCACCAGGTCCGCGCGGTGGCCGTCCAGCACGAAGTTCCGGTGGCCGGTCAGCCGCCAGCCGTCCGCGTCCCGGGTGGCGGTCAGGCCGGCCCCGTCGCCCTGCCACGCGCCGCCGTCCTCGGCGAACGCGAGCGTCGCGATCACGTCACCGGATGCGATGCCGGGCAGGTACGCACGCCGCGCGGCGTCGTCGCCGGACAGCAGCAGGGCGTTCGCCGCGAGGACGGCACTGGCGAAGTACGGGCCACAGAACAGCGCCCGGCCCATCTCCTCCAGCACGATCGCCTGCTCGACGAACGTGAACCCGGCCCCGCCGTACTCCTCGGGGATCGCGATGCCCGGCAGGCCCAGCTGGGTGCTGGCCTGCCGCCACACGGCCTCGTCGTAGCCGCTGTCGGTCTCCATCGTCCGCCGCACGGCCGCGAGATCCGCCTTGTCGGAAAGGAACCGGCGCACCGACGCGCGCAACTCCGCCTGCTCGGCACTTTCGGTCAGCCGCATGTCACTTCCCGACCTTCGGTTCCTTGGGCAGGCCGAGGGCCCGCTCGGCGATGATGTTGCGCTGGATCTCGCTGGTGCCCGAGTAGATCGTCCCGGCCCGGGACGCCAGGAACACGTTCTGCCACTGCGTCGTCGGGTAGCCGTCGCCCTCCGGGCGGACCAGCCCGTCCGACCCGACGATCGTCATGGCGATCTCGCCGAGCCTGCGGTGGTACTCGCTCCAGAACAGCTTGTTGACCGACGCCTCCGGTCCCGGCTGCCGGCCCTCGGCGACCTGGGCCAGCGTGCGCAGCCCGGCGAACCGCATCAGCTGTACCTGCGTGTACGCCCACGCGAGCTGTTGGCGCACCAGCGGGTCATGCTGGCGGCCGTACTTGCGGGCGGTGTCCACCAGGGCCCAGAACTCGCGTTCGAAGCGCAGGTGCTGCACGGTGGCGCGGCCGCCGCGCTCGTGGCCCAACGTCGTCATCGCGACCCGCCAGCCGTTGTGCAGGCCGCCGATGACGTTGAACAGCGGCGCGCGGGCGCCGTCGATGAAGTCCTCGCAGAACTCGGCCGCACCGGTCAGCTGCCGGATCGGCCGGAACGTCACCTCGGGCTCCGCGAACGGGATCAGCACGTACGAGAGCCCGGAGTGCTTGGGGGCGGCCGGATCGGTCCGGCACAGCACGAACATCATATTCGCCCGCGCGGCACCCGACGTCCACACCTTCTGCCCGGTCACGATGATCTCGTCGCCGTCCACGACGCCCTTCGTCTCCACGGATGCCAGGTCGGAGCCGTGGCCCGGTTCGGAGAAGCCCTGGCAGTAGACGTCCTCGCCGGAGACGATCCGGGGCAGGAAATGTCGTTTCTGCTCGTCGGTGGCGTGCACCAGCACGGCGGGCCCGACCAGTGCCTCGCCCATGCCCCGGATCACGCGCGGCACGCCGGCCCGGCTGAACTCCTCGTTGAGCACGGCGATCCGGATGCCGTCCAGGTCACGGCCGCCGTACTCGGCCGGCCACTGGGGGCACACGTACCGCTCGGCCACCAGCGTCTGCTCCCACTCGCGGTACCGCGGATCGGCCAGCGCGGCGGCCATGCCGGCCGGCCGGTGGCCGCCGGTGATGCCGACGTCCTGCCAGTCGGTGAGGTCGGCGAGGCCGCGTGGGACGTTCTTGTCGAGCCAACTCCGCAGATCCGCGCGGAACGCCGCGATCTCTTCGCCGAGGTCGAGTTCCATGCCCGGTGCTCCCTAGCCTGGACTGAACGCCAATACTAGAATTAGATTTCAGTGCGAACGGGCTGTCAACCCTCGGCGAAGGGCGGTTCGAGCATGGGTCGGCTGGATGGACGCGTCGCGATCGTGACCGGTGCGGGCAGGGGTATCGGGGCCTCGGTGGCCCGGTTGCTCGCCCGCGAGGGCGCCGCCGTGGTGGTCAACGACCTCGGTGCGACGCTGGACGGAGCGGGCAAGGACAGCGGACCGGCCGCGACGGTGGTCGGCGAGATCACCGAGGCCGGTGGCAAGGCGGTGGCGAACTTCGCCGACGTCTCCGACCACCAGGCCGCCGCGGAGCTGGTCGGGACGGCGGTCGAGGCGTTCGGCCGGCTGGACGTGCTGGTCAACGTGGCCGGCATCCTGCGCGACCGGATGGTGTTCAACATGGCCGAACAGGAGTGGGACGACGTGATCCGCGTCCACCTGCGCGGCACGTTCAACACGACGAAGTTCGCCGCGGCGCACTGGCGCACCCAGCGGGACGCCGACGCGCAGAACCGGATCATCAACTTCACGTCGGTGTCCGGCCTGCACGGCTCCCCCGGCCAGCCGAACTACGCGGCGGCCAAGATGGGCATCGTGGGCCTGACGTACTCGTCGGCCAACGCACTGGCCCGCTACGGCGTGACGGTCAACGCGATCTCCCCGGCGGCGGCCACGCGCATGACCGAATCGGTGCCCGACGAACGCCGCAGGCGCCCGGCCAGCGGTGAGGCGAACCCGGAACGCTCACCGGACAACGTGGCGCCGCTGGTGGCGTACCTGGCGAGCGCGGACTCCGGCTGGATCACCGGCCGCATCCTGCACTCCGCCGGCTACCAGGTCGCCCTGTACAACAACCCGGAGCCGATCAGCCGGATCGTCGGCACCGGGCCGTGGGACGTCGACGGGCTCGGCGCGCAGATCGAGCAGGCCTTCGGCCCGCTGCTGGGCCGCTGACATGGGCATCCTGGACGGACGGGTCGCCCTGGTCACGGGTGCCAGCAGGGGTATCGGCGCGGCGATCGCGGAACGCTTCGCCGCGGAAGGCGCGCAGGTCGCGGTCGCCGCCCGGACGGTCACGGCGCGGGACGCGCGGCTGCCGGGCACGATCCACGACACGGTCGGCCGCATCCACGCGGACGGCGGCAAGGCGGAGGCGTTCCCGGCCGACCTGTCCCGCGCGGACCAGCGGGAACGGCTGGTCGCCGACGTGACCGAGCGGTTCGGTCGCGTCGACATCCTGGTCAACAACGCGGCCGTCACGTACTTCACGCCGATCCAGGACTTCCCGGCCCGCCGGTACGCGCTGATGGTCGAGGTGCAGGTCACGGCGCCGATGCACCTGGCCCAACTGGTCGTGCCGGGGATGGTCGCCAGGGGTGGCGGTTGGATCCTGAACATCTCGTCCCGGGCGGCGCTGCACCCGACGATCCCGCCGCCCGCACCGCCGCGCGGCGGCACGGTGTACGGCATGTGCAAGGCGGCGATCGAGCGGTTCACCACGGGTCTGGCGGCGGAGCTGTACGCGTCGAACGTGGCGGTCAACGTGCTGTCGCCGACAAAGGTCGTGCCGACACCGGGCACGGTGCTGCACGGCCTGACGACCTACGACGACCCGAACGCCGAACAGCCCGACGTCATGGCGGCCGCCGCGCTGGCACTGTGCACGGCGCCAGCGGCCGAGGTGACGGGCCGCATCGCGTACTCCCAAGGCTGATCGCGTACTCCCCAGGCTGAAAGGAAAACCATTGCCGGGCAAACCGATTCCGGAGGCCACGCCGGAGACGCAACCGTTCTGGGACGGTGCCGCACGCGGCGAGCTGCGCATCCAGCGCTGCGTGGACTGTGGTGGGAAGCCGTTCTTCTACCCGAGGTCGACGTGCCCGTTCTGTGGTTCGGCGGCCGTCGAGTGGTTCACGGCCAGCGGTCGGGCAACGCTGTACTCGTACACGATCAACCACCGTCCCGCACCGGGCTTCGAGGACGAGGCGCCGTACGCGATCGCGGTGGTCCAACTGGCCGAGGGGCCGCGGATGATGGCGAACATCGTCGGCGTCGAGAACACGCCGGACAACCTGGTCCTGGACATGGACCTGCGGGTCACGTTCGAACAGCGCGGCGACATGACGCTGCCCCAGTTCACGGTGGCCGGCTGATGCCGGCGGTGGCGATCGTCGGCGCAGCGGAAACCGACGAGGTGGGCGTCTTGCCGCGGCATTCCACGCTCGCGCTGCACGTGGAGGGCGCCCGCAACGCCCTGGCCGACGCCGGACTGACGATCGGCGACATCGACGGCATCGCATCGGTGTCCACACCGGGCCCGGTCCAGGTGGCGCACGCGCTGGGCATCCAGCCGCGCTGGATCGACGGCACCGGTGTGGGTGGTACGTCGTTCCTGCTGCACGTCCGGCACGCGGTAGCGGCGATCCGGGCCGGCTACGCCACGACGGTGCTGATCACGCACGGCGAGTCGGGCCGCTCACGGGTGGGCGCCGCCCGGATGC
>DASZXM010000284.1:0-2807 GCA_035546415.1 Pseudonocardiaceae bacterium | reverse complement strand
GAAGCGCTCCTCCATTCGTTGGGTGAAACCGCTGCGGTGTGGCTTGGTCTCCTCACGCCCGTCGCTACCGCTGGACGCGTCGCCGTGTCGCATGGCGGCCCAGGTGAAGACCGCGCCGACGAACATCATCAGGAATCCGACGACGCTGACGACGGGGATGTCGAACACCTTCAACGGCACGAGCATTCCACACACGAGCAGCGCAATGCCCAGCACGAACAGGGCGATGCCCTGAATGCGCCGACGCCGGGATGGGCGCAGCCGCGCACCGCGAATGGTGGACGCGAACTTCGGGTCCTCGGCGTAGAGCGCGCGCTCGATCTGGTCGAACAGCCGCTGCTCGTGCTCGGAGAGTGGCATGGCTCCTCCTCCGGCACTGCTTCGTAGGCGCCGGGTGCTTCGGTCGCACCGGGCCCGGCGGGCGCCCCGCCCTGGGGTCGTCACACCAAGGATACGATCCGGAAGGTCCCTCGACTACCCGATGCCGCATCCTGAGCCGGCAATGAGTCGAGCGCCATGCTGTTGGGCTATGACCCAGGCCACAGCAAATGCCACTATTCGGACGAGTCCGACCGACAGCACGAACCAACCGTCCGGCGATCAGGCCTGCGAGGAGACCGCAACCGGACCACGGCCCGCCAGTGGATCACCCGACCCCCAGCGGCGATATCGGGCGGCGATACGTGTCAGTGCCAGCGGAAGTGGACGAACAGGCGGCCGAAGTTCTTCGAGTCCTTCTCCACCCGGTGGTACAGCGCCTTCACGTCCTTCTGGTCCAGAAAGCGCAGCACGTGCTTCTTGAGCTGTCCCGAGCCCTTGCCCGGGATGATCTCGACGAGGGTGGCCTTCTTGGCCACCGCCTCGTCGATGATCGCCCGCAGCGCGCGGTCGATGTCCGCGCCGCGGTTGTAGATGTCGTGCAGGTCGAGCTTGAGCTTCACGACCGGCGGCGTCAGCGCGACTTGGCCGGTGACCTGCGGGCCGCGCGCGGGGCACCCTTGGCCGCCGCCGTGGACGCCGTGGACCGCGGTGTCTTGGCCGCCTTGGCGGTCGTCGACTTGGCCGTCGTCTTCTTCTCCGCCGCCTTCGGCGCCGCCTTGGCCGGGGCGGCCTTGCGGCGGGTGGTCGTGGTGGCCGTCGTGCTCGTGGCACTGCGGCTCGCGGCGGCCGTCTTGGCAGCGGCGGTGCGCGATGCGCGGGCCGGCTTGGCGGGGGCGTCGGCGATCTTGGCGACCTTCGCGCGACCCTTGCCGGACGCGGCCCGGAACGCCTGGACGATGTGCGACGGGATACGGCCGCGCTCGGCGAGCTGGTGGCCCTGTTCCCGCGCCCATTCACGAATGGCGGGACCGTCGTTCACGTGGCCCGCCGCGCGGGCACTGGCCCCCGCGCCACGCTTGATCCGGCCACCGGTACGGCGGGCGGCGCCGATGAACTCGGCCAGACCTTCCCGCAACTTGCTGGCGTTCGCCTCATTCAGGTCGATCTGGTAGCTCACCCGATCGAGAGAAAAGGTGACCGTAGCCACATCCTCGCTGGGCAAACCGTCCAGGTCGTCGACAAGTCGCACGAGGACCTTGCGCGCCATGGCTTTCTCGCTCTCTCAAACACGTGTCCGAGGGCCGCCTGGAAAGGTGACCTGGCTCGGCCTGTCCAGTGATGACGAAACCAGGATAGCGGCACAATCGTGAAATGGGTATTCGGGGTTTCCACGAACCCCGTCAGTACCGAGCCGGTCATCCTCCGCAATCGCGCACGAGAAGGCCACACAACCGCGTGCGCGGCCCACTTCAGGTGTTCCATCAACCGCCTCCGAGCGCCGAAAACTCCCACCTGCCAACGAAATCCGGCCACAACACCGACACCGGGAACAGCCGGCACGGACGCGTCAGCGATCGCCATTCGCGGTTAGCGCCCGAACCCGCGGATTGCCCGTGACGCCCGGTGGCCGGACACCGGGGGTGGAACGATCGAGGAACGTTCGAGGTGTCGGACGCGGAGATCCCGGTTCGCGGTGCGCGCGGCCGGCGGGTCGTTTGGGGAAACCGGAGAGGCACGCCGATATCACCGGCACCCGCCTGGCGGATCGCCGAGCCGAGAATGCCCGGTATCGTCGACGGCCGCGACGGTCGGTCTACAGTGGACGACGTATAGCTGGTTGCCCAGCGAGAAAGCCGCACAATGCAAATGTCAGGGCCACCGGGATCGCACGCTGCCGCGTTTGTGCCGCGTTGCCTGAGTTTACCCGCTAATCCCGGGCCACATTGCCGCGGATCAGGCTGGCCGGCCGCACGGCCGCGATACCGAAACGAGACCGCGCCTGATCCGCGGCGAGATCGGCATCGCGCCAACCGTGTTCCGGGGCGTCCAATGCCAGCTGCTCACCGCCGCCCGCCGACTCGGCCAGCTGCTCGACGCGCACCCCGATGAGCCGTACGGCACCCGGCGGCACCTGCTCGTCCAACAGCCGGCACGCGGTCCGGTAGACCTCCTGCGTGACGTCCGTGGCCACCGGCAGCGTGCGGGACCGGGTGATCGTCGTGAAGTCCGCGAACCGCACCTTGATGGACACCGTCCGCCCGCGCAGGCCGCGCGACCGCAGCGACGTCGCCGTCCGCTCGGACAGCCGCAGCAGCTCCCGCTTGAGCAGGTTCCGGTCGTGGTGGTCGACGTCGAACGTCTCCTCGGCGCCGATCGACTTGTCCGGCGAGTCCGGCACCACGGGCCGGGCGTCGTGGCCGTGGGCCAGCGCGTGCAGGTGCTCGGCCATGGCGTTGCCGATCACCCGCCGCAGCCGCGGCAACGGC
>DASZXM010000283.1:0-5972 GCA_035546415.1 Pseudonocardiaceae bacterium | reverse complement strand
CGCGCTACGGGAGCCGGTGTCGGCCGGACTACCGGTCGTCGGCCTGGAACCCAGCTGTACGGCCGTGTTCCGGGACGAGCTGACGAACCTCTTCCCGACCGACGCCGACGCGCACCGCCTGGCCGCGGCCACCGTCACCTTCGGCGAACTGCTGGCCCGATCGGACTACCAGCCGCCGCGGTTGCGCCGCGACGTGCTGGTGCAGACGCACTGCCACGACGCCGCCGTGCTCGATCCGCACGGCGCCGACACCGTGCTGCGCGGCATGGGGGCGACCGTGGTGCGACCGGACTCCGGCTGTTGCGGCATGGCCGGCAGCTTCGGTTACGAACGCGGCGACAAGTACCGCGTGTCGGTCGCGGCGGGCGAGCGGGTGATCCTGCCCGCCGTCCGGGCCGCCGACCCCGGCACGGTGGTGCTGGCGGACGGATTCAGTTGCCGGGAACAGATCGCCCAGCTCACCGACCGCAGGGCCCTGCACCTCGCCCAGGCGCTGTGGCTGGCCGACACGTGCGGCCCGGCCGGCCCGACCGGGCGCCTGGAGGATGCCGTGTCCGCCCTGATCACGCCCAACCCGCACGAACCGGAAAGGACATCGTCATGACCGAGAATCCCACCGCGTCGGACACCTTCGTCGACCGGCTCGTCGAGTGGGGCGTGGACACCGTGTTCGGGCTGCCGGGCGACGGGATCAACGGGTTCATGGAAGCGCTGCGCAAGCGGCACGACCAGATCCGCTACGTCCACGTGCGACACGAGGAGGTCGCGGCGATGGCGGCGGTGGGCTACGCGAAGTTCACCGGCAAGCTCGGCGTGTGCTTCGCCACCTCCGGCCCGGGCGCGGTGCACCTGATGAACGGCCTGCTGGACGCGCGCGTCGAACAGGCCCCGATCCTCGCGGTCACCGGAATGACCTACCACGACCTGGTGGGCACCTCGTATCTGCAGGACATCAACGTCGACTACCTGATGAACGACGTCGCGCTGTACAACCAGCGCATCATGGGGCCGCAGCACGTCACCAACGTCGTCGACTACGCCTGCCGGACCGCGCTGACCCATCGTGGTCCGGCCCACGTCGCCTTCCCCATCGACTTCCAGGCCGCCGCCGCCGATGGCGGAACCCGGTTCCAGCGTAACGTCCCGGGTCACACCACAGCTGCTTTCCAGCCGCCGATCCGGGTTCCCGAACGCGACCTGGTCCGCCGGGCCGCCGCGGTGTTCGACGACAGGCACCGGGTCGCCATCCTCGCCGGCGCCGGAGCCCGCGGTGCCCGCGCCGAACTGGAGCAGGTGGCGGAGAAACTGGCGGCGCCGATCATCAAGGCACAGTTGGGCAAGGACTGCGTGCCCGACGACAGTCCGTACACCACGGGCCCGATCGCGCTGGTCGGTAGCCGGCCGAGCGAAGAGGCGCTGGAGGAGTGCGACGCGCTGCTGATCGTGGGCAGCACGATGCCCTACACCGAGTACTATCCGAAACCCGGACAGGTCGGCTGTGTGCAGATCGACGACAAGCCCGAACGCATCGGCCTGCGCCACCCCGTGGACGTCGGACTGTGCGGGGACGCCCGCGCGACGCTGCGGGAGCTGTTGGAGTTCCTGCCGCGCAACGACGACCGGGCGTTCCTCACCCGTGCGCAGGAGGGCATGCGGGACTGGTGGGACCTGATGGAGGCCCGCGGCACCCGAACCGACGTGCCGATGAAGCCGCAGGTCCCGGCGTGGTACCTGAACGACGCGCTGACCGACGACGCGATCGTCTGCGGCGACTCCGGCACGGTGACGACCTGGGCGGCCCGGCAGATCAAGGTGCGGGCGGACCAGAAGTTCAGCTTCAGCGGCACCAACTGCTCCATGGCGGCCGGCCTGCCCTACGCGATCGGCGCGCAGGCCGCCTTCCCCGGGCGGCAGGTGGTGGTGTTCACCGGCGACGGCTCGCTGACCATGCAACTGGGCGACTTCCTGACCTGCGTCCAGCACGGCCTGCCGGTGAAGGTCGTGGTGGTGAAGAACAACACGCTCGGGCTGATCAAGTGGGAGCAGATGGTGTTCCTGGGCAACCCGGAGTACGGGGTGAACATGGCGCCCATGGACTTCGTCCGGTTCGCCGAGGCCTGCGGCGCCCGCGGGATGCGCATCGACGATCCGACGCGGTGCGCCGACCAACTGCGCGACGCCCTGTCCTGGGACGGCCCGGTGATCGTGGAATGCGTCGTCGACCAGCACGAGCCGCCGATCCCGGCCCGGGTGAAATCCGACCAGATGCGCAAACTCGCCACGGCGCTGAAGGAGGGCACTCCGAACCGGAACCATATCGCGCTGCAGATGGTCAAGGACATGCTCGACGAGTCCAGCTTCGACGCCAGCCCCGGACACGTGATCCCGAACGCGGTCGGCAAGATCGCCGGCCGGGCCGTGGACAAGCTGACCGAACGCACCCGCCCGGACGACCGGTGACACGGCGCGGTCCATCCCCGGGTCGGCCGCGCCACGGGCTACCTGGCCCGGGTCGTCATCGCGGTCCATAGTGGAGATCATGACCGTCACGTTCATCACCGGCGCCAACAAGGGCATCGGGCGGGAGACCGCCCGGCGCCTGATCGCGGTGGGGCACAGCGTCCGTCGCGGCGGCAGCCGCGGACGTCGGCGCGCACAAAGGGGCACGTCGACGTGCTGATCAACAACGCCGGCATCGCCGGTCCACGGCGACAAGCCGACGGAGCAGCTCGCCACGCGTTGTCAGCGTGACCTCGGGGCTGGGCTCGCAAACGCTGACGCACGACCCGCGACGAGTGGAGTTCCAGGTCGTCGCGCCGCTGTACAACGCGTCGAAAGCACGGTCACGATGCTCACGACCCAGTACGCGAAGGGGATCTCCGACGTCCGGTTCAACGCGGTCGACCCGGGCTACACGAGCACCGACCTCAACGACCACCGAGGGCGTCAGACCCTGACCGAGGGCACGGACGCCATCGTCACGTTGGCCACGGAGCCGGCCGACGCGGGCACCGGACGAGTCGTGGATCGCTTCGGCGTGGTCCCCTGGTAGCCGATGACCGGCGCGTCAGGTGGTCCTCGTCGATGTCCGGACCGACCTGGCCGCCGACGCCGCGACCGCTGATTCCTCCATTGTGGATGGTGATATCGCTGGTCACGGCTCACCCGTCAGCTCCCGGTGAGGACGGCGCCTCCGTCGACGGTGACCACGGTTCCGGTGACGAAGCGGTTCGCCATCAGGTACAGGTGCGCCGAGGCGATCTGGTCGGCTTCCCCGACCGACTTGGTGAGTGTCCGATTGGCCAGTGCCTCGAACAGCGCCGCACGCTGCGGCTCCGGAATCGGGTCCCACAGCGGCGTCCGAACCGCTCCCGGCCGGACCGCGTTGACCCGGATCGGGGCGAGTTCGGCAGCCAGCCCTCGTGTCAGGCCCTCGATGGCAGCGGCGGCGCCGGCCGCGAGCGCCGTACCGGGTGCGGGGCGAACCGCGACCGTCCCGGACGTGAGCACGATCGAACCTCCCGGCCGGACGCGCGGCGCCGCGTGCTTGACCGCGGCGACCACTCCCCAGAAGCGGACCTCCAACAGGTCCCGGGCGGCGTCGAGCGGCAGGTCCGCCAGTGGTTGCGGACGCACGGCGTCCCCTGCCGTGTAGACCACGTGGTCGAGCTCCCCGACGCGGGCGAACAGGGCAGCGACGGCACCTTCGTCGCGGGTGTCGACGACGGTCCCGTCGCAGGTGTCCGGCAACTCCGCGAGCGCGGCCTTCAGGCGGCCCTGGTCGCTCGACGCGATCGTGACCGCCGCCCCGGCCGCCGCTGCGGCGCGAGCCGTGGCCAGTCCCATCCCTGAACTGCCGCCGATGATGACGATGCGCCGGCCGGAAAGAGCCATGGTGCCTACTCCTCTGCCTCGAAGGTGATGACTCACTGAGTCATCAGCATAGCAGCACCGATGACTCAGTGAGTCATCACCGTTATGATGGTGCCATGCCGCGATGGGACCCCCGCGCCGAAGACCGGCTCCGCGAGGCAGCGCTGGAGCTGTTCCTCAAGCATGGGTACGAGAACGTCACCGTCGCGCAGATCACCGAGCGGGCCGGGCTGACCCGGCGTTCGTTCTCCCGCTACTTCGCGGACAAGCGGGACGTGCTGTTCGCCGGTTCCGACGAACTTCCCGGCGTCCTCGCCCGCGCCGTCCGGCACGCTGACGACACCCTGTCGCCCTTCCAGGCCCTCCTGGCCGCTCTGGTGGACCTCGCCGACGTGCTGGCCGACCAGGCCCCGCTCGCCGCGCAACGACGCGCGGTCGTCCAGGCCAGTCCGGAGCTGCAGGAACGGGGACGGACCAAGTTCGCCGCCGTGACCGACGCGGTGGCGGAAGCGTTGCGGGACCGAGGCACTACCGAATCGGAGGCGACACTGCTCGCGCAGGTCGGTGTCGCCATCTTCCGCACCGCGTTCGACCGCTGGACCGACCAGCCGGACGACGTCGGCCTGCCGGCCCGCATCCAGGAGGCGGCCGCCGAACTCGCCACCAGTCTGGGTGCGATGGACTTCGCCGCGCTGCCCCGCCCGTGCCCGACAAGATCGGCGGATACGCCGACGACCTGAGCACCAGTGCGGCGTTCTGTCCGCCGGCCAGGCTAATGCGGTGCGGGAACGCCTTCGAGGATGATCACCGGGAACACGCGGTCGGTGTTCTGCTCGTAGGCGGACGTGCCATCGGAGACGCTCCGGTAGAGGCGGTCGCGTTCCTCGCCCGTCGCGATGACGGCCCGGGCCGGATAGGAGCTGTCGCCGAGTTCGACCGTCACGGCCGGATTGGCGCGCAGGTTGTGGAACCAGGCCGGATGCCGAGGTGCGCCCGCCTTGGAGGCGACCACGAACACGCGGCCGTCCTCGACCCCGAAGCCGAGTGGCACGGTGGTCCGGCGTCCGGTGCGCGCTCCGGTCGTGGTCAACAGCAGAACCGGGAACGGCGGTTGGCTGACCGTACCGTGATGGGCGCGGAAATCGCTGATGACGCCTTGGTTGTAGGTCCGGAACTCGTCGTCGGACGGCACGGCGGGCATGGCTCTCCTCGGTTCTCGACGACGCCTTCGGTAAGGCAGACCGCCGCCGCTCACGAAAGGAATCGGTCCGGCCGCGAACGGGATGATCGGAGCGCCGCTCAACCGCGGGCGGCCAGAAAGCTGGCAGGGTCTCGCTGTCAGGAGTCATTCACTCGGCGAACGTGCCCGCCACCACGCCCACGGTCCGCTTCCCGAGTTCGCGGGAGAATTCCAGAGCCGCGTCGAGCGGACGGTGATGGATCGCGACGTGTTCGATGCGGCCGTCGGGAGCGCGGGTCAGGACGGTGACGCCGTTCATCGGCGTGCCGGTCGGGCCGGCCGCCTCCCACTCCAGATAGGTGCGGGTGCCATTGGTCGCCTCGTGCGTGAAAGCCAGGCGGGTGTAGTAGTCGCCGACGGTGCCATGATCGCCGACACCGCGCTCCGACCACGGACCGGCTTGCGCAGCGAACCCGCCGAGTACGTCGCCGGCGTAGTCGTGGCGGTGCAGCAGGAAATCCGCACCGAAGTAGAACGTCTGCTCCGTGTTGTGCGTGGTGATGTCGGCGGGGAAACGGACGGCCGGCCTGCGCCAGGTCTCGCCGTCCTGGTGCCACGGCTCGATCTCGGTGGCCTCGACACCGTCACACACGGTCGACCCACCGTGTGCCCGCACGACGAGGTCGTGCAATTCCGACATCGCGTCCCTCTCGAATCGGCTGACTTTTGCTTAGCGAAGTCAGATTACCGAGTTGACCCGGTATGTGAAGATCCGCGCTTTCCACGCCGCGGAAGACGAGGCTGGCGTCACACCCCGATGCCCGTTCACGCTCCCTTTCGGACAGCGCCCCGTCCCACCGGGCACGCAGCAGTCGGCTCACGCCACCAACTGAAGCGGCTCCGTTTCGCCTGGTAGTCG
>DASZXM010000282.1:0-12541 GCA_035546415.1 Pseudonocardiaceae bacterium | reverse complement strand
CGGCCTTCCTGCTGGCCGGCGGCGACACCACCGACCACGGCGGGCCCGTCGCGAACATCCGCCACCGCGTGCTGGCCGCCCCGGCGGTGACACCGGTGGAGCTGCGTGCGGCAGCGGCCACCGGCGACGGCCTGGACGAACCGTGGCGGACCTACGCCCAGACCGTGCGGGACGCGTCCTACCGCGTCACGGACGCCGACATCGCCGCGCTGCGTGCCGCCGGGGCCGGTGACGACGAGATCTTCGAGGTCACCTGTGCGGCCGCGGTCGGCGCGGCACTGCACAGCCACGATATCGGGCAGCGCGTGACCAGCGGCTGAGGCCGGCCGCTGCCGGCCCGGCGGTCGCGTGGTGCGATGGGCGCATGGAACTGCGGGAGATGCGTGCGTTCGTCGCCGTCGTCGAGGCGGGCGGGCTGTCGGCCGCCGCCCGCCGGCTGCACGTGAGCCAGCCCGCGCTGTCCCAGACCGTCACCGCGCTGGAACGCCAGGTGGGCGTGCAGCTGCTGGTGCGCAGCAGCACCGGCGTGCGGCCCACCGAGGCGGGTCGCACGCTGCTGGCCGAGGCACGCGCCGTGCTGGCCCGCCACGACCAGGCGCTGGCCACGCTGGCCCGGTTCACCGCGGGCGGCGGGACCGTGCTGCGGTTGGGCATCCCGCTGGAGCTGCCCGCCGACCTGCTGTCGGCCGCACTGGACGACCTCGCCCGCGCCCATCCAGCCACCCGCGTGCAGGCCAGGCATTTGTCCACGGCGGCCCAGTTGGCCGCGCTGCGGGCCGGTGAGCTGGACGTCGGCCTGGTGCGCGAACACCCGCACGGCTCGGAGTTGGACGCGATGCTCGTCGTCCAGGAACGGCTGGGCGTGCTGGTGGCCGCCGGCCACGCCACCGAACTCGCCGGGCCGGACGGCATCGGGCTGGCGGCGTTGGCCGGCCTGGACTGGCTGGGGTTCCCCCGGTCGGGCAGTCCGGCCTGGTACGACGAGATCACCGCGATCCTGCGCAGCCACGGCATCGACCCCGGCCCGGAGCCGCCTGCCGGTCAGGAGCTGATCGCGGAGGTCAAGCTGGCCGCGGTCGGCGCCGGGCACGCGTTCGCGATGGCCCCGCCGAACTGGCCGCAGCCGATACCCCCCTCGGTGACGTGGGTGCCGCTGGTCGGCCACCCGATCGGGCGCCGTACGTGGGCGGTGTGGCCGGCGAACTCGCACCGCCACGACGTCGGTCATTTCGTCGCCACGCTGGAACAGCGATCCGAATGACGAATAGCGGCCATAAGCCACGGATATCGCGGTCGGGAAGTTCCGGCGCCCCGATCGGCTTGTAACGGTTCGGCCCGCTGACACGGCGGGCCGCAACCGCGGCAACGGAATCGGGTGGATGATGACAGCGGAATTGGCGGGAACCACGGCCCTGGTGACCGGTGGCACGAGCGGTATCGGCCGGGCGGTGGCTCTGGCGCTGGCCGCGCGGGGCGCCCGGGTGGCGGTGGCCGGACGGGACGTCACGCGGGGCGCCCAGGTCGTGCGGGACATCGAAACCGCCGGTGGACAGGCGGTTTTCCTGGCCAGCGACCTGCGGGACGAGGCGGCGGCCCGGTCGCTCGCCCGGCGTGCCGTCGAGCGTCTGGGGCAGGTCGACGTGCTGGTCAACAATGCCGGTGTCTTCCCGTTCGGGCCGACCGAGCAGACCACGGAAGCGGATTTCGACTCGGTGTTCGGCGTGAACGTGAAGGCGGCGTATTTCCTCGTCGCGGAACTGGCGCCGGAAATGGCCAAGCGTGGGCACGGTGCCATTGTGAACGTGACCACGATGGTGGCCGAGTTCGGTGCGGCCGGAATGGGTCTGTACGGCGCGAGCAAGGCGGCGCTGGTGCTGCTGACGAAGGCGTGGGCGGCCGAATACGGCCCGCAGGGCGTGCGCGTCAACGCGGTGAGCCCCGGCCCGACGCGCACCGAGGGCACGGCCGGCATGGGCGAGAACCTCGACCAGTTGGCCGCCGCCGCTCCGGCCGGGCGGCCGGCGTCACCGGACGAGATCGCCGAGGCGATCGCGTTCCTGGCCGGTGACCGGTCCAGCTTCGTGCACGGCGCCGTGCTGCCGGTGGACGGCGGGCGGGTCGCCGTGTGACATCCCGGCCTGATCCCGCCCCGGCCGGATCCGCCCCGGCCTGGTCTCCTCGGCCGGCGGCGGTCGGGCGAATCGGCACGGGTGTGGTTTTGGTCCGGATGCCGCACCCGTGCCCGCCGTCGGTACCAGTCGCCCTAAGATCGATCGGGTGGACCGTGGCGATGTGATCGCGCAGCGTTACCGGCTGGAGCGGCCGATCGGCGAGGGCAACATGGGCGTGGTGTGGCTGGCCACCGACCCGAAGCTGCACCGGACCGTCGCGCTGAAGCAGGGGTCCCGGATGCGAAGAGAGGGCGTCGGGGGCGCCAAGCTGCTGCATCCCAACGTGATCGCGGTGTTCGACGTGGCCGAGGACGACGACGGTCACGAGTGGCTGGTGATGGAGTACCTGCCCTCCCGCAGCCTGTCCGAGATCATCCGCGACGACGGTCCACTCCCACCGGCCGATGTGGCCCGGATCGGCACGCAGGTCGCGTCCGCGCTCGCCCACCTCCATGACAAGGGGATGGTGCACCGCGACGTCACACCGGGCAACGTCCTGGTCACCCGGGACCGGACCGCGAAGCTCACCGACTTCGGCATCGCCACGTGGGAGAGCGTCACGCGGACCGAGGACCCGAAGACCGGCGGCACACCCGGCTTCCTGTCGCCCGAGGTGGCCAGGGGCAACCGCGCCACCGCCGCCTCCGACGTGTACTCGCTCGGCGCGACACTGGCCGCCGCCGTGGAGGGCACCGAGACACCCGACCCGGCCCTGAACGCGACGCTCGGTTCGCTGACCCAGCGGGACCCGGACCGCAGGCCGACCGCGGAACAGGCCGCCCGCCAGCTCGCCACGGTCGCCGGCACGCGAGGCCCGCGCGTCTGGTGGCTGGTGTCCGCGGCCGCCCTCGTGGTGCTCGCCCTGGTGCTGTGGGCGGTGCACCCCTTCCGTCAGCGGACCGCCGACCCGACCGGCACTCCGGCGCAGGCGTCGCTGATGGGCGACCCGCGCACCGCGGACCCGTGCGCGCTGACCTACGCCAACGCGCTCAGCTCGTTCGGCGAGGTCGGCGCGTCCAGCGACTACGGCAACTTCAACCGGTGCGACGCGTTCGTGTACCTGTCCAAGGACCACCAGGACTTCGTCGACGTGAGCGTCGAGTTCGACACCGGCGCCGAGGACGCCGGCGTGCCGGTGCAGAAGGTCGGTGCGATCGGCATCCAGCGGCCGCCCGACGACGACGACTGCGAGCGCATCCTGTTACTCCCCGGCGACTACCAGGCGGTGATCGACGCGAACGAGACCGGCGACGAGAAGGTCGACCTGTGCGGCATGGCCGAAGCGGTCACGTCCAGCGCGCTCGTCGAACTGAGTTCCGGGCACATCGCGCGCCGCACGCTGCCGGCCGCGTCACTGGCCCAGCGCGACGCCTGCTCGCTGCTGGACACGGCGACCGTGACATCGGTGCTCGGCACCGGCACCGTCCAGCGGGACCCCGGCTTCGGGAACTGGCGCTGTGACTGGAGTTACACGGGCCCGATCCTGGTCAAGGTCATCTTCGACCGGACGGCGTCGGGTACGTCCGAAACGGACGGCGCACCGGTCCGGCTGGGCGGCCACGACGCGATCGTCCAGCCCCAGGGTTACAGCGACACCGACTGCCTGGTGTCCCTGGTGTACCGAACCTATGTCGACCCGGCGGGGGAGCGGACCGACGAGGTCGTGCTGGTCGACGTGGACGACAGCGACAAGAAGCCCGAACAGCTCTGCGCGCCCGCCAAGAGCCTGGCCACGACCGTGGCCGGCCGCCTGTACCACTGATCCGGGAGGGGTCCCGGGGACGTGGTGCACGCTGGGCGGCGGTAGTGCATGCGGGAAATGTGGGAGGTCGACGTGGGTGCGGTGCCGGTGGGCGGGCAGAAGGTGGTGCGCAACTACGCCAGCCTGGTGCGGCAGGTCGCCGCGCCGGTGCCCGGGGCGGTGTTCGCGCTCGCCCTGGCGGAGGGCGTGACAGTCGAACCGGGCCCGGGTCAGCGTGTCCGGTTCGGCCGTAACCGGCCGCAGGTGGACGTGTGCATCGGCGAGGACGATCTGCGGGTCAGCCGGCAGCACGGGGTGGTCGAGCACCGCGACGGGGGTTGGCAGGTGACCAACACCGGTCAGCTGCCGATCCGGTTGCCGGGCAGCCAGTGGCTGTTCAACGGCGCCGAGCCGCTGCCACTGGCGTCCGGGTACACGCCGTTGTTCGTGCGCGGCTCGCGGGGCCGGGAGCACCTGTTGGAGCTGTACGTCATCGGGCCGGACGGGGAGTGTCCCGAGGCGTTGCACGGCGCCGTCACCCATGCGCCGAAACGGTACTGGCTGACACCGGAGGAGAAGCTGGTGCTCGTCGTCCTCGGCCAGCGCTATCTGGCGCAGGAGGAATTCGCACAACCGCTGACCAGAAAACAGGTTGCTGACCAGATGGCCGAACTGCAACCGGATGTGCAGTGGGACGACCGGAAAGTGGAACGCGTGGTGGCTCCGGTGCGGACACGGTTGCACAAGGACGGTGTGCGCGGTGTCGCCAAAGAGGAACTGGTCGAGCCGATCGGGAACATGCTCAACCACAACCTCATTCAAGCGCTGATGTCCAGCGCCACGCTCGTGCCGACGGACTTGACGCTACTGGATGGTTGGGACTGACAAGACACCTTCCGTGCCGGTGCACCCACGCACCGCGTCCACGGCTGTCCCAAACGGACAGAAGTGTCGGAAAGTCGTTGGCAGCGCTGGTATCCGACGAACCAGGCGGCTGCCACCCGCGATAGTGGAAATATAAGACCTGGACCTAGGTTGCCCGCACGAGGAGGTCCGGCCCACCGGTCGGTCCTGCCCGGGTGAGCCGACGTGGCCGACGCCGAAACCTGCGCGCCACGCCAACCTTCACGGCAATCATTCACGGCAAACCTAGTAGTCCAGGGAGTATTTCTCATGAGTGAGCTGAGCAGTGCTCGCATGCGCGAGTTGCTGTACGCCAGTTGGATGGCCAAGGCGATCTCCGCCGCGGCCTACCTCAACCTTGCCGACCTCGTCGCGGACGGTGTCGGTGACATCGAGGAACTCGCGAAGAAGACCGAGACGAGACCGGACCCGCTGTACCGCCTCATGCGTGCGCTGGCCGGTGCCGGGGTGTTCACCGAGGAGGCCGACCGGCGCTTCGGGATGTCACCGCTGGCCGAATGCCTGCGCACCGACGGCGCGGATTCCGTCAAGGGCCTGGCCCTTTTCTACGGTACCGAGGTGTACCGCGCGTACGGCAACATCGTGCACTCGCTGCGCACCGGGAAGCCGTCGTTCGACGTGGAGTTCGGCAGCAGCCTGTGGGACTACCTGCGTTCGGTGGCGTCGGGCGGGGACGCGTTCCGCAGCGGTATGGGCGCGTCGTCGTGGCAGGAGCAGCTGCCACTGCCGCGCGGTTACGACTTCGGTGGCATCGAGTGCCTGGTGGACGTGGGCGGCGGCGAAGGCACGATGCTCGCCGCTGTCCTGCACGAACGGCCCGAGATGCGGGGAATCCTGGTGGAGATCCCGGCCGGC
Source organism: Pseudonocardiaceae bacterium (assembly GCA_035546415.1). Classification (GTDB taxonomy): domain Bacteria; phylum Actinomycetota; class Actinomycetes; order Mycobacteriales; family Pseudonocardiaceae; genus DATEPR01. Next base: position 6,850 of record DASZXM010000282.1, on the reverse strand, counting down.
ATCGACCGCACGATGCGCCACTTCGTGGACGCGGGCGTCGCCGACCGGGTCACCCTCACCGAGGGCAGCGCGTTCGACGAACTGCCCGAAGCGGACGGTTTCCTGATCAGCTGCGTGCTGCACGCGATGGACGACGACAGCAGCATCACGGCCCTGACCCGCATCCGGGACGCCATGCGGCCGGGCGGCCGGCTGGTCATCCTGGAGCGCATCGTGTCACCGCCGAACCAGCCGGGCCTCGCGAAGAGCCTGGACCTGACCATGATGGTGATGAACGGCGGCAAGGAGCGCACCGAGCGGGAGTGGCAGGACCTGCTCGCCGCGTCCGGCCTGCGCCTGACGAAGATCGTGCCGCTGCCGTACTTCAGCGGCGGTGCCGAACTGGCCGCGATCGAGGCCACGCTGGTGTAGTCCGGTACCGGCGCGGCCGAACGGGCCGTGCCGGTCACCGCTCTGACCCGGGCGGACACGCGGTCGTGCGTGAGCATTGCCCGGCGGCCGGCCGGTGGCACGATCGCGGTGTGGTCGCGATCGAGGTGGTCCTGGGCGACATCACCGAACTGGACGTCGACGCCGTGGTGACGGCGGCGAACGAGTCACTGCTGGGCGGCGGTGGCGTGGACGGCGCCATCCACCGCGCGGCCGGACCACGCCTGGCCGACGCGGGCGCCGCGGTGGCACCGTGCGTTCCCGGTGACGCGGTGGCGACGCCGGCGTTCGACCTGAACCCGCCGGTGCGCCACGTCATCCACACGGTCGGTCCGGTGTGGGAAGGTGGCGACGCCGACGAACCGGAGATATTGGCGTCCTGTTACCGACGCAGTCTGGCCGTGGCCGACGACCTCCACGTCCGAACGCTCGCTTTCCCCGCGATCGCGACCGGTGTCTACGGCTTTCCGATGAAGCTGGCCGCGAGGATAGCGGTGACGACGATCCGGGCGACACCGACGACCGTCCAGCGAGTCCTGCTGGTCGCCTTCGACCACTCCACCCACAACCTCCTCACCACGGCCCTGCGCGGCGAAACGTAGCGTCCACACTCGACTCCCCGGCCAATCGCGCAACTGCTGGTTGCACATCCTGTCGTCGCCCGCTAAAGTGCAACCAATGGTTGCAGGCTGAGGAGGGGTCATGGAGTACGGCACCATCGCGCGCGAGATCCACATCGACGCCACCCCCGACATCGTCTACGACGTCATCACCAAGCCCGAGCACATCGCGCAATGGTGGGGCTTTGACGCGTCGTTCCCGGCCGCGCCGGGCGCTGACGGGCGGATGACCCGGCAGCGGCGGGCCGGGAACGACACACTCGTCGTGCCGATCCACGTCGTCGAGGCGGACGCGCCGCGGCGGTTCGTGTTTCGCTGGGTCCACCCGGACGATCAGCCGGCGACCCCGCGGAACTCGTTTCTCGTGACGTTCGAACTGGTGCCTGCCGACGGCGGGACGCTGGTGCGCCTGACCGAGGCCGGTTTCCGGGAGGTCGGCTGGGAGGCGGCGCGACTTGAGGCGTACTACCACGATCACTGTGCCGGCTGGGACGAGCACCTCCCGAACCTGGCTGCCTACGCGGCGGGGCTGGTGCGGTCGTGACGTCGACGACCGAGGACGACCTGTGGACGGCCATCGGCGACCCGACCCGGCGTCGCCTGCTCGACCTGCTGCTCGCCGACGGCTCCGGCACGGCCACGAGCCTGAGCGGTCACCTGCCGGTGACGCGCCAGGCGGTGGCGAAGCACCTGAGCGTCCTGGAGCGCGCCGAACTGGTCGTGCCCCGCAAGGACGGCCGCGAGGTTCGTTACGTCATCAACGAAGCGCAGTTCGCCCGCGCCGTCGGGCAACTGGCCTCGGTCGGTGCGGCGTGGGACGCACGCCTGCGGCACATCAAGATGATCGCCGAGTCGATCCAGGCATTGCAGTCGACAACCGAATCGGAAACCGGATCGAACCGCGGAACGCACCGCGGACGAAAGAGCGTGTGACCATGACGAAGGTGATTGTGGGGAACCATTCCGCGCTTCGCGTGAATCGGGCGGAACGGGACAGAATACGGACTTTCTACCGCGACATCCTGCACTGCGAGCTCACCAGGGAATTCGACGACAAGGACGACTTTCGCATGGGAGACAGCTTCTACATGGCGTTTCTCTACGGAAGCGGGGACGGGCGCCAGGCGGACAAGGGCGTGACCTACGCCGCCAATGACGTCCTGAGTGACGACGACTTCTTGAAGGCGATCTTCCTGGAGTTGAAGGCGGACGACGTCGAGGACATGCGGCAGAAGATCGTCGGCTTCGGTGTCCGGGTACTCGACGTGCCCGATCCGCACCTGTACTTCCAAGCCCCGGGAGGACAGGTGTTCCGGCTGGTCGGCACCGACGAGGACCTCTCGGCGTACGAGGGTCACGGGTAGGGGCCGCGGCCGGCCGTCAGTCCCTCGACCTGGTCCCGGAGTTGTTCGGCCGCCTGGGTGCGGTTCTGGGTTTCGTACATGCGGATCGCCTGGTGCCACAGGTCGGCCGCCTGTGACGGTTGGCCCAAGGACGCGTACGCGTCGCCGATTCGTTCCAGTGTGTCGGCCTTCTGGTAGTCGAAGTTCAGGCGGTCGTACACACCCAGTGCCTGTCGGTAGTAGTCCAGGGCGGCCGCGTGGTTGCCGCTGCGGTGTTCCAGGTAGCCCAGGCTGTCCAGGGTTTCCGCTTCGCCTTCGCCGTTGCCGCTGGAACGCTGGAGCCGCAGGGCTTCCTCGCAGTGGGCGCGGGCCGGGGCGAACCGGTCGAGTTCCGCTTCGCACATGCCGACCGCGTTGAGCGCGTCCGCCTGCCACACCTCGTTGCCCGACGTGCGGGCCAGGTCCAGGGCCGCCGACGCACTGTCCAGTGCGTGCTGGTAGTCGCCCATCGTCGCCCACAGCACCGTCAGCGCCTGGTGCGTGTCGATCTGGCCGGCCACGTCGTTCAGTTCCGCCGTGTACGCCAGTGCCTGCCGCAAATGCTCCAGCGCACCTTCGTGTTCGCCGGCCCTGGCCAGCATGCCGCCCAACCGCTTGTGCGCCTGCGCCAGCACCGTCGTGTCGTGCAGCCGCTCCGCCGCCGCGAGCGCCGCCCGCCACACCACGCCGTCGTCGTGCAGCCGGCCGCGCCGCCGGTGGTACGCCGACAGCGACCACGCCAACTGCCACACCTCGCGGTGCCACTCGCGGTCGGCCGCCAGTCGCTGCGCCGCCAGCAGGCACGCGTGTTCCGCGTCGAACCACGCCATCGCCTCGTCCGCGTCGGCCAACGCGGCCGGCACACAGCCGGGCACCGGCCGTTCCAGGTCGATCGGCGGGCGGTGCGGGTACAGCAGGTGGTCACCCTGGTGCGCCGTGTGCAGGTAGAAGTCGACCAGCCTGCGCAGCGCCTCGTCGCTGTGCCGCGCGCGTTCGATCGCGTACAGCCGCACCAGGTCGTGCATGCGGTAGCGGCCGATGTCGTACTGCTGCACCAGGTGCGCCGTCTCCAGCCGGTGCAGCAGCACCCGTGCCCGCGCGGCCGGCACCGCCGCCAGGCTGGCCACCGCCGGCAGGCCGATGTCCGGCCCGGGCGCCAGGCCCAGCAGCCCCAACAGGGTCGCCGCCTCCGCGTCCAACGTCTCGTACGAACTGCCGAACACCGCCCGCAGGTTCGCCGTCAGCTCACCGGCGTCCAACGCGTCCAACCGGGTCGTCGCGTCCCGGAGTTCCGCCGCCAACGCCGACAGCGGGAAACCCGGGTGCGCCGCCGCGCGCGCCGCGACGATGCTGATCGCCAGCGGCAGGCCCGCGCAGGACCGCAGCAGGTCGGCGACCGCCTCCGGTTCGGCGGCGACGGTCTCGTCACCCAGGCGCGCGGCGAGCAGGCCGCGTGCCTCGCCGTCGCTGAGCACGTCCAGGGCCAGCAGGCGCGCGCCGGTCACGGCCAGGCCGGCCAGTTGGCTGCGGCTGGTGATCAGCAGCGTGCACGACGCGCTGCCGGGCAGCAGCGGCGTGATCTGCGCCGTGTCCCTGGCGTTGTCCAGCACGATGAGCATCCGCTTGTCCGCCACCAGGCTCCGGTACAGCGCGGCCTGCGCGTCCACGTCGTCGGGCACCGACTGGGCGCTCACGCCGAGCCCGACGAGGAACCCGCGCAGCGCAGTCGTCGGCGACATCGGCGCACCCGCCGGGTCGAAGCCGCGCAGGTTCACGAACAGCTGCCCGTCCGGGAAGCGGTGCAGGTGGTCGTGCGCCCACCGCAGCACCAGGGACGTCTTGCCGATGCCGCCGATCCCGCCGATCGCGGACACCGCGACGGTCGACGCCTCCGCGTCCAGCGCCTTGGACAGCACGGCCAGTTCGTCGGCCCGGCCGGTGAACGACTGGGGTGCCGCCGGCAGCTGGCGGGGTGTGGGGGAGCCGGTGAACGACCGGGGGCCGGGCAGTTCCGCGTCCGCCGTGAGGACCTGCCGGTACACGGCTTCCAGCCCGGCACTCGGATCGCTGCCCAGCTCGTCGGCCAGCCGGGACCGGATCCGCTGATAGTGGCGCAGCGCGTCGGCCTGCCGGCCGTTGCGGTACAGCGCGAGCATGTACTGGCCGGCGATGCGCTCGTCCAGCGGATGCCGCCCGGCGCGGACGGCCAGCTCGCCGACCAGTTCCGCGTGCCGGCCGCCGCGCAGCGCCACGTCGGCGTGGTCGAGTTCGGCGGCGAACCGCTCCGCCTCCAGAGCAGTGCGCGTGGCCGCGAGCCACGGCGTGTCCAGGTCGGCGAACGCCTCGCCGTGCCACAGGCCCAACGCCTGCTCGTACAGCGGCAGCGCGTCCTCGGCGGTCCGTGCCCGGCCGACCAGCTGCCGGAACCGGTGCAGGTCGACGGTTGCCTCGTCGATCAGCAGCGCGTACCCGGAGCCGCGGCGCACGATCGACACGTCGGTGGCGCCGGCCAGCGTGGACCGCAACCGGGACAGGTAGCTGTAGACGACGTCCCGGCCGCGCTTGGGCGGGCTGTCACCCCACACCCGGTCGACGAGCTGGTCGACCGACACCGTGCGGTTCGCCTCGACGAGCAATGTCGCCAGCACACACCGTTGCCGAGCGTGACCGAGGTCGACGGGCCGCCCGCCGGCGTACGCCTCGACGTTGCCGAGCAATCGGAACTGCACAGGCCCCCGCTCCCGGCCGGCGGCGACGTGATCCGGCCACCCACTCCACAGTTGCGCGACGGACCGTCACGATAGCGCACACGGAGTGAACCGGACATGCGGTGCACGCGGCCCGGACAGGCACCAGCCCGTTGGTGCCTGCCCTGGGCCCTGGCGCGCCCGATGGAGCGGGGAGGGGCGCTGCCAGTTCGCCGGTGCCGGCCTCGTGAACTTTCCCCCTGGTCGAGGTCGGCACCGGAATCACCGCGTGCAGGACCACCATGCCCGACGCATCGTGGGCAAACCTGCCATAAACCTTGAACGGTGCGTATGGGCAGGTCAGGACCTGTCGCCGAGTGGCCCACCACGGCGAGCGACGACAGCGGAGCGGCCGCGATGGTTGCGCGACAACGAAAAGGCGCCGATTCCCGCTGTTTCGGCAGCGAGCCGGCCGCCGGTTCCCTACAGTCGTGCCGTGTCGTTGAGGCTGTTCACCGCGGCGGGCGCCGCGGTCCTGGTCCTGTCCCTCGCCGCGTGCGACTCGTCGCCGGTGACCGGGCCGGACGGGTCGGTGCGCGCGCCGACCGCGCTGGTGCTGGCGCTGTCGCGGGTCGCGGACGACGCCGGAGCGCGTACGGAGATCTACTACGACGACACGTCCGCGCTGGTGCGGCTCGCCGGCACGCGGGTCACCGCACAGGGCTTCGGGATGCTGCGCGGCACCGGTGCGGGTCAGCTGCAGGAGATCTCCCAGGTGATCACCGACCAGCCCGGTATCCGACTGGACAAGGCGGACTTCACGATCTTGGCCGGCTCGCCGCCACGCGAGGTCGGGCTCGTCGCGGGCGGCCAGCAGGACGCCACGATCACCGGGAACCTGACCAAGGCCGGTTGGCGCCAGAAGGGCAACACGCTGGTCGGCCCGTCGCCGACCTCGGCGGGCGGGGACCCGAACGTGATGCCGTTGCTGGCCCTGAGCATGGCAAAGGTGCGGGCGGACGGCGCCGATCTGGTCTACGGCGAAAGCGACGCCGACCTCGACCTGATCGGTGGTTCCGGTCCGACGCTGGCCACCGACCCGCTGATCGGTGCCGTCGCGAACTGTCTGGGCGACGTCGTCGCGGCCGAGATCATGGCGCCCTACCCAGGGAATCACCAGGTGACCGTGCTGGCTACCGGTGTGCCGCGGCCCAAGAGCAACACCGACACCCCGCACGCGGTCGTCTGCACGGGTTGGTCGAGCGCGGACGCCGCGGGGAAGTACGCCACGCTGGCGCGACAGCAGCTGACCACCGGCACGTCCGTCGTGACCGACGAGAAGTACGACACGCTGCTGCACAACCCGTCGGTGACCACCGTCGGCGGCGCTGCGCACCTGGTGCGCTGGGAGGTCGAGACCTCCCAGGCCGAGCGCCTCTTCCAGATGATCGAGAACTCCGACGTGCCCGGTCTGCCCGACTGCTCCCGGCTCCCCCCTGCCGCCGCGGCCAAACTCGGCGCCGCCTGCCAGTGATCGCGCTGTTTTCCGGCAGGTGAGCACGGTTGGGGTGTCGACGATCAGGAGGGTGTGTTGGTACCGGTCCGGGCCGTGGCGTTGGTCGTCACCGTGGTGGTCGCCGTGGTGTTCGGGGTCGGCGGGTGCGCCAGGTCGGTGACGGGTCGGGCGGTCGCGGCGCCGACGACAACGCCCGACGTAACGCCTGATGTAACG
>DASZXM010000281.1:0-9717 GCA_035546415.1 Pseudonocardiaceae bacterium | reverse complement strand
TGTCGCGGTGGAGCGCAGCGCCATGTACGTCGGGACGGCGTAGTCGCGGTTCACGGCCTGGCTGGTGGTGCTCGTGTCGTACACGACCGGGCCGGCCGGCGTGGTGACACCCGAGTCGGCGCCGCCGTTGTCGGTGCCGCCGCCGCCGTTGCCGTTCACGTGCGCGTCCAGCCGAGCGTAGACGTGCAGGTCACGGCCGCCGCGGACCTGCGTGCGCATCAGCACGGTGTCCCGGCCCGGGTCGGTGACGTAGGTGGTGACGAGCTGGTAGTGGTGCGCCGCGCTGGTCGCGGTGACGGTGCACGCCATGCCGGTCGGGTCGGCCGCGACGGTGTAGGTCAGGTCGCGGGTCTGCAGGTCGGTGAACGTCCGCCCGTCCGTGACGACGTACTGCAGGGTGCCGACGTTCGTGTTGTCGACGGTCGGCTCGTAGACGTCGGACAGCACCCCGTCGGCGACCGTGTACCAGACCTTCGACCGGGTGTTCGCGGCCGTGCCGACGCAGTCCTTGCGGGCCAGGTCGAAGTAGGAGGCCGTGCCGGGAGCTCCCGGCGCCGCGGCGGTCGCCGCCGTGGCCGTTGCGGGGATCGCGGCGAGCACGAGCGAGAGTGCGGCGATGGCTGCCGCGTGGGTTGTGGTCCTCGACGACCTCATAGCGCGCCTCCGCCCTTGCCAAGCGAGGATATGTTGTCGCCGGCAACGAATTGCGTCAAGGGGTGTGCGGCGCAGGTGAGCTGCCCTGTTCCGGATTGCGCGGGTTGTCTGATAGTGGTCGGGCGTGGTCCGCCCTTCGTCTCACGCCCGACCGGTGCTCAGTCCTCCGACCAGATGTCGGTGCCGGGTGCGACGGCGTGCCTGTCGATCTCGGTGAGTTCCGCGTCGGTGAGCTTCAGGTTGGTCAGCGTCGCCACGTTGTCCTCCAGCTGCGCGACACTGCTGGCGCCGATCAGGGTCGACGTCACGGTCTCGTCCCGCAGCGTCCACGCCAGTGCCAGCTGAGCCAGCGTCTGGCCACGTGACTCGGCGATCTCGTGGAGCGCCCGCACGCGCGCCATCCGCGTGTCGGTCAGCTGTTCGGGCCGCAGGAACACCGACGTGTTGGCCCGTGAGTCCTCCGGAACACCGTCCAGGTACCGGCTGGTCAGCATGCCCTGGGCCAGCGGCGAGTAGGTGATGCAGCCGACGCCGAGCTCGTCCAGCGCGAGCAGCAGGTCCGGTTCCGGGCGGCGGTCGAACATCGAGTAGGACGGCTGGTGGATCAGCAGGGGAGTGCCCAGGGACTCCAGGATCGCCGCGGCCTCCCGGGTCTGGTCGGCGTCGTAGTTGGACACGCCCACGTACTGCGCCCGCCCGGAGCGGACGGCCGTGTCCAGCGCGCCCATCGTCTCCTCCAGCGGCGTGTCCGGGTCGAACCGGTGCGAGTAGAAGATGTCGACATGGTCCAGGCCCATCCGGGTCAGCGACTGGTCCAGCGACGCCAGCAGGTACTTGCGGGAGCCCCACTCGCCGTACGGGCCGGGCCACATGTCGTAGCCGGCCTTCGTGGAGATCACCAGTTCGTCCCGGTACGGCCGCAGGTCCTCGGCCATGATCCGGCCGAAGTTCTCCTCGGCGGCGCCGGGCGGCGGGCCGTAGTTGTTGGCCAGGTCGAGGTGGGTGACGCCCAGGTCGAACGCCCTGCGCAGCACGGCCCGCTGGGTCTCCAGCGGACGCGCCGGGCCGAAGTTGTGCCACAGGCCGAGGGAGACGGCGGGCAGCTTCAGGCCGCTGTGGCCGCACCGCCGGTAGGTCATCGAGTCGTAGCGCGTGGACGTCGCCTCGTAGGTCATGGCCGCATCCTCGCACGATCGGCGCCCGCCACCGCGGTCCGGCGGGCCGTCCGGCGGATCCACAGCAGGCCCAGGATCGGCAGGACCACCGGCACGAAGCCGTAGCCCTCGCCGTACACCGACCACACGGTGGCGTCCGGGAACGCGGCCTTGTCCAGCACGCTGGCCGTGCCGACGGCGAGCACGCCGACCAGTTCGACACTGCACGAGACGGCCGCGACGCGGCGGGACACGGCGTCGCCGCGGGCGAAGCACACGGTGGCCACGATGTACACGACACCGGCGAACGCCGACAGGACGTAGGCCAGCGGCGCCTCGTGGAACTTGGTGGCGATCTGCACGACGGAACGGGCGGTCGCGGCGAGCGCGAACACGGCGTAGACGGCGACGAGGACCCGGCCCGGCCCGGTGCGGGTGGCGTGCTGCTCAGACATGGGACCAGACCTGGTTCATGCGGACGATGATGACAGGGATGACCAGGCACCCGACCAGCAGGACGCCGACGCCCCACCGGCTCTTCTCGGTCAGCGACCACCAGATGGCGGCGGGCAGGATCAGCAGCGACCCGATCAGGTAGCCGCCGAACACCACCCCGGACACATGCCGGTCGGTCGTGGCCAGCTGCACGAAGCCGAGCACGGCCTGGACGAGCAGCGCCAGTTCGATCAGCGCGAGCGCCCCGAGCAGGTAGCGCTTGCCGACCGGTCGGGACAACAGCAACAGGACGAGCGACCAGACGGCGCCGACCAGCGACGCGACGAGCAGGATCGTGTCGAGCGGGTGGATCACCGATGCAGTATCGCCGTGCTCTGCGGGCGGCCGCGGAGCGGGTCCGCCCGGAGCGGCCGGACGTTCACGGGCTGGTTCGCGGCCCGCCGAGCGGCGGAGCACGACGGGGCTGCGGCCGGGCCGCCGTCACCGCAGGCTCAGGCACACGTCCGACAGCACCGGAGCCTCGTCGCGCTCCACGGCCGTCGTCGTTGCCAGCAGGCGCGAACCGTCCCGCCACACCCTCGTGCGCAGCGTCTCGCCCGGATACACGACGCCCGCGAAGCGCACCGAGTACCCGGCCACCCGGCCGACGTCCCCGTCCAGCAGCTCCTCCACCATCCCCAGGCACACCATCCCGTAGCTGCACAGCCCGTGCAGGATCGGCGCCGGGAAACCCGCCTCGGCGGCGAACTCCGGGTCCACGTGCAGCGGGTTCCGGTCGCCGCACAGCCGGTACCACAGCGCCTGCGTCGGCGACGTCGGCGTCACCAGCTCGTGGTCGGGCGACCGGTCCGGCATCGCCACCCGCTCGGTCGACCCACGGTGGCCGCCGAAGCCGCCCTCGCCGCGCGCGAAGATCATCGACCGGGTCGTCCAGAAGGGAGCGACGGTCGTCTCCTGCACGATCACGGCGGCGCTGCCCTTGTCCTGCACGTCGACGATCCGCGTGACGGCGACGGCCGAACCGGACGCCGGGATCGGGCCGTGCACCACCAGTTCCTGCGCCCCGTGCAACACCGACGCCAGGTCGATCGACACGCCGGGGAACGCCACCGCGGGCGGCGACTCCAACCGGAACGTCGGCGCCACCAGGGCGAACGTCGGCAACACGACCAGGTCTCGTTCGTACGTGTACGCCAACCGGGACGCACCCAGTGCCAGGTGGTACAGCAACACGTCCGACGACGTCCACGAGAACGCGTGCTCCGGCAACGTCGCGCCGATCGCGACAGCGGGGTCGATGGGCATCGCTCACCCTCTCACTCGTACGTGATGACCAGCTTGTCGCTGACCGGCAGCGACTGGCACGCCAGGATGTAGCCCTCCGCGAGGTCGGCGTCGTCCAGCACCTCGTTGTGCACCATCCGGACCTCGCCGTCCAGCTTCATGCACGCGCACGCGCTGCACCGGCCCTCCCGGCACGAGAACGGCGCGTCCAGGCCGGCGTCCCGCAACACGTCCAGCAACCGCGCCCCCTGCGGCCACGGCAGCGTGTGCTTCTCCCCGTCCAACTCCACCTCGATGGTCGCCGCCCGGCCGCCGGACGGAGACGCGGACACCGCGCGCCGGAACGGGTCGCCGGTCAGCGACGTGAACTTCTCCACGTGCGGCCGAGTCGATCCCAGCTCGGCCAGGGCGGCCGTGGTCGCGTCCATGAACGGCCCCGGCCCGCAGACGAACGCCTCCGCCGCCGCGAACGGCCGCATCAGCTCCCGCAGCCCCGGCACCGTCGGCAAGCCCTGCAGGCTCTCCAACCAGTGCAGGACGACCAGCCGGGCCGGCGACGCGGCGGCCAGCGACGCCAGCGTGTCACCGAAGATCACCGACCGCTCGTCCCGGTTCGCGTACACCAGCACGATCCGGCCGGAACCCGACGCCAGCGCCGACTTCACGATCGACATCACCGGCGTGATCCCGCTGCCCGCCGCCACGCACAGCAGGTCGTCGTCGAGGGACTTCGGGCTGAACACGCCGCCGGGCGGCAGCACGTCCAGCTCCGACCCCGGCCGGACGTTGTCGTGGATCCAGTTCGACGCGTAGCCGTCCGGTGTCCGCTTCACGGTGACCGTCAGCGCGCCGTCCGTGTGCGGTGAACTGGACAGCGAGTAGCACCGGGCCACCGACCCCGTCTGGTCACTGGGGATGCGCAGCGTCAGGAACTGGCCGGGCCGGTAGGGCAGGTCGGCGGGCGACACGTCGAACACCAGCGAACGCGCGTCGTCCGTCTCCACGACCACGTCCACGACCCGCAGCCGGTGGAACTCAGCCATCCGACCCAGCCAGGACCGACGCGTCGATGGACGCGCGGAGCGTGTGGCAGGTGTCGATCAGCGCCGACGAGCCGCCCTGCGCCGCGAACTCCGCGCATCCGGCGGTCGCCGCGGGCGTCCACTGGATGCTGGTGTGCTCCGGGCTGTTCTTCTTGACCAGCACGGACACTCCGCATCCCGCGCAGCTCACCGGGCACAGCCCGCCGGTCAGGAACTGCTGGAGTTCGGCCTCGTCCCGCACGGGATCAGGCCTCCGCCTGCTTCGCCAGGTTCTCCGCGACCTCGCGCTGCCACGCCTCGTTGGCCCGTGTCGTGTCCACCTCGAACTCGAATCGACCGGTCATGTCGTCGGTCACGTCCGCCTTGTCCACGTAGAACTGGTCGTACCAGCGGCGCAGCTGGTAGACCGGGCCGTCCTCCTCGCACAGCAGCGGGTTGTCGATGCGCGTCTTGTTCTGCCAGATCTCCACGTCCTGCAGGAAACCGACGCCGATGCCCTTGGCGAACTTCAGCGCGATCTTGTCCGCGTGCACGTCGTCCACTCCGGGCAGCTTCTTCACGATCGCACCCCACTGCAGTACGAACGAGTTCGCCGTCACCGGGTAGTGGCAGTTGATCAGGACGGTCTCGATCTCCATGCCCTTGTAGTCGTTCCACAGGTAGTTGATCATGTACGACGGGCCGTAGTACGACGCCTCCGAGCGCAGCGTGTTCTCCTCACCGCCGTAGTTGGACGCCGCGCCCTTGTCCGGCCGGCCACGCGAGCGCAGGTACTGCGTGGCGATGTGCCCTTCGAACACGTTCTTGAAGTAGGTCGGGAACGCGAAGTGGATGTAGAAGAAGTGGGCCATGTCGACGACGTTGTCGATGATCTCCCGGCAGTTGGCGCCCTCGATACGCACCGAGTCCCACGTCCAGTTGCTCCACTCGCCGTTGTACGCGCCCTCGATCCGCGGGATCGCGAGTTCGTCGCCGGGCGGGTCGCCTTCCGGGTCGTGCCACACGAACAGCTGCTTGTTCTGCTCCAGCGTCAGCCACGAGCGGGTCCTGGCGCGCAGCGGAACCCGCTTGGCGTACGGGATCTCCACGCACCGGCCGTTGCCGGCCCACCGCCAGTCGTGGAACGGGCAGGCCACGTTGTCGCCCTTGACGGTGCCCTGCGTCAGGTCGCCGCCCATGTGCCGGCAGTACCCGTCCAGCACGTTCAGCGTGCCGGTCGAGTCGGCGAACACGACGAGCTTCGTGCCGAACGCCTCGACGGCGTGCGGCTTGCCGTCCCGGAACTTCTCGGCCAGGCCGATGCAGTGCCAGCCCCTGGCGAACCGGGCCGGCGGCGCGCCGACGTCGATCGTCCTGATCTCGTCGTGGCCGTTACGGGATGCCAGGTCGGTCATGTCACGATCCTCCAGTGCGTGCCGCGATGTCCAGCGCGGCGATGTAGCCGAATGTCATGGCGGGGCCGATCGTCGCGCCCGCGCCCGCGTACGTGTGGCCCATCACGGCGGCGCTCGTGTTGCCGGCCGCGTACAGGCCGGGTACGGCGGTGCCGTCCGCGCGCAGCACCCTGGCGCGCGCGTCGGTGCGCAGGCCGCCCTTGGTGCCCAGGTCGCCGGGGACCATCTTCACCGCGTAGTAGGGCGGTTCGTCCAGCGGCGCCAGTGACGGGTTGGGTTTCACCCTGGGGTCGCCGTAGTAGTGGTCGTAGGCCGAGTCGCCGCGGTGGAAGTCCTCGTCCACACCGGCGCGCGCGAACCCGTTGAACCGGGCCACGGTGGACTCCAGGGCATCGGCCGGCAGGTCCGTGCGGGACGCCAGGTCGGTGAGCGTGTCGGCCCGCACCACGGCGCCCGCCTTGTACCAGCGGCCGGGGAACTTCTGCCTCGGCCCCCGGCCGGCGAACATGTACCGGTTGCGGTATCGCTGGTCGGCGATCAGCCAGGTCGGGATGTTCACGGCGGGCCCGTCGCCTTCGCCGTACATCGCGTGCACCGCGTCCACGTACGGCGCGGCCTCGTTGACGAACCGCTCGCCGCGCGCGTTGACCATGATGCAGCCGGGCAGCGTGCGTTCGGCCAGGCAGAAGTACGGGCCACCGGTCAGCGGGATCGACGGCCCCCACCAGGCGTCGTCCATCAGGTCCAGCGCGGCGCCCTGCCGCTGGCCGGCGAGGATGGCGTCGCCGGTGTTCTCCTTCGCGCCGACGGTCCAGCCGGTGCCGATCGGCTCCCGCTGGTACTGCTTGCGCATCTGGTCGTTGTGCTCGAACCCGCCCGCCGCCAGGATCACGCCGCGCCGCGCCCGGATCGGCACGTCCGCGCCGTCGCGTCGGACCAGTACGCCGGTCACGGCGTCGTCCTCGGTGACCAGGTCCACCAGCGGCGTGTTCAGCCAGACCGGCACGTCCGAGCGCTGCAACCCGATCCGCAGGCCTGCGGCGAGCGCCTGGCCCATGGTGAGCAACCGCTGTCCACGCGCCTTGGCGACCAGCCAGCGCAGCCCGACCGACAGGGCCGACACCGTGCCGCGCGGGTGGCGGGCGATCAGGTTGAGCCACTTGTAATGCGCCTCCGTGACCGGGAAACCGGCCGGTGACGCGAGATAGGGCGGGTTGAGGTTGACCAGTTCGTCGCCGAGCAGGTGGCCGTCCAGCAGGCGTGGCTCCACGGTCCGGCCGACGGCGAACCCGCCGGGCGCCTCCGGGTAGTAGTCGGAGTAGCCGCGCACCCAGGCGAACCGCAGCGGCGTGGCCTCGGTGACCATGGCCAGCATCTCCGGGCCGCGGTCCAGCAGCGCGCGCAGCCGGTCGGGTGCCACCGTGTCGCCGACGATGGCCGACAGGTACGCGGCCGCGGCCTCGGGCGTGTCCGGCGCGCCGCCCCGGCGCAGCGTGTCGTTGTTCGGCACCCACACGCCGCCGCCGGAGCGCGCGGTCGAGCCGCCGAACGTCGTCGCCTTCTCCACCACCACGGCGCTCAGGCCGCGCCGCCGGGCCGCCAGTGCCGCGGTCATCCCCGCCGCGCCGCTGCCCACCACGACCACGTCGAACTCGTCGCTGGTCATCGCACCTCCGGACATCTCAGACTGAAACAGGTTATAGTTTTTCCGGAAAGAACGCCATCGTGGCCGCTGGACGACCCGGGAGAACCTGTTATGGACGACACGTTCGACGTGGTGGTGGTCGGATTCGGCGCGGCGGGAGCGTGCGCCGCGATCGAGGCGGCGCGCGCCGGCGCCTCGGTGCTGGTCTGCGACCGGTTCGGCGGCGGCGGGGCGAGTGCGTTGTCCGGCGGCGTCGTCTACGCGGGCGGCGGCACCAAGCCGCAGCGCGACGCCGGCGTGACCGACACCCCGGACGCCATGTTCGCCTACCTGCGCCGCGAGGTCGGCGACGCGGTCGGCGAGCGCACGCTGCGCCGGTTCTGCGACGAGAGCGTCTCGATGATCGAGTGGCTGTCCGAACTGGGCGTGCCGTTCGAGGGCAGTCTGTGCCCGTACAAGACGTCGTACCCGAGCAACCGCCACTACCTGTACTACTCGGGCAGCGAGGCGTCCGGCGGTTTCCGCGACGACGCGCCGCCCGCGCCGCGCGGCCACCGGACGAAGGGGAAGGGCACGTCCGGCAAGGTGCTCTACCAGCACCTCGCGGCGGCCGCGCGTGCCGCCGGGGCCGAGATCCGTACCCAGGCGAACGTCCAGGAACTGCTGGTGGACGACGGTCGGGTCGTCGGGGTCGCGGTCGCGACGCTGGCCGATGCGCCCGGCTGGGTGCGCACGGCCCACCGGGTGTGCTCGAAGTACGCCGCCAAGCCGGGCCTGTACGTGCCGCGGCTGCGCCGTCCGCTGCACCGCATGGCCGAGCGGCTGGAGCGCCGGCACGCCCGGTTGTCGCAGGTCACGGCCCGTCGGGGAGTGGTGCTCGCGGCCGGCGGGTTCGTCGCGAACCGCGCCATGATGCGCGAACACGCGCCGGCCTTCCGCCGTGGCCTGCCGCTGGGCACCCCGGGTGACGACGGCCGCGGCATCACCATGGGCACGGCGGCCGGCGGCGCGACCCGGCTGCTGGCGAACGTGTCCGCGTGGCGGTTCATCACGCCGCCCAGCGCGTTCCTGTCCGCGCTGCTGGTGGACGAGAACGGCCTGCGGTTCTGCGACGAGTCCCGCTATGGCGCCGCGCTGGGCCACGCGATGATCACCGAGCACGGCGGCCGGGGCTGGCTGCTGGCCGACCGGGCGGTGGTCGCCGAGGCGAAGGCGCAGAACCGCACGCAGACCGTCTGGTTCCAACGGATGCAGACGAACAACCTGCTGCGCAGGCGCTCGGTCACCGCGCCGACGGTCGCCGAGGTCGCACGCCGGGCCGGCATCGATCCGGACGGCCTGGCCGCCACGGTCGAGGCACACAACGCGGCGGCGCGCCGGGGCGAACCCGACCCGATCGGCAAACCGGCCGACTTCGTCCGACCGCTGGTCGAGGCGCCCTACACGCTGTTGGACATCAGCGTGCGGCCCAGCATGTCCTACCCGTGCCCGATGCTGACCCTGGGCGGCCTCGACGTCGACGAGGACACCGGGTTGGTGCGGCGGGAGGACGGTTCGACGATCACCGGTCTCTACGCTGCCGGCAGGACGGCTGTGGGAATCTGTTCCAGTTCCTACGTCAGCGGCCTGTCCCTGGCCGACTGTGTGTTCTCCGGAAGGCGTGCGGGTGTGCACGCGGCAACCTCCGTCGACAAAAACGAGAACGTGTTCTAGTCTTCGAGGGTGGGCATGACCGAGAAGGTGCTGGACGGGGTCCGTGACCTGCTGCCGGTGTTCCGGGACCGGGCGCAGGAAGCCGAGGACGCCCGTCGTATCCCGGAGGAGTCGATCAAGGCGTTGCAGGAGACCGGGTTCTTCCGGCTGCTGCAGCCGGAGCGGCACGGCGGCTACGAGGCCGACCCGGTGCGCTTCTACGAGGCCGTCAAGCTGATCTCCGGCGCCTGCGGGTCGACCGGCTGGGTGTCGTCGGTGATCGGCGTGCACAACTGGCAGTTGGGCCTGTTCCCGGCCGCCGCCCAGGACGACGTGTGGGGCGACGACCAGCACACACGCGTCTCGTCGTCGTACGCGCCGATGGGCAGGGCGAA